>JAAUQA010000342.1 GCA_012032855.1 Candidatus Competibacteraceae bacterium | reverse complement strand
ATTGGGCTAATTAGTTGCCACATCGATATTGTTAAAATTTAGTGTGCTCCATCAACCGCCGCCTCGGTACTTTGCTAGGAATAGCGTTTTCAGCAGCCGGACACGGCTATGAAACCAGGGGTTGTGGGCTCGTTGGCGCTGCGGGAGCTTGCATGTCACACTCCCGCAGCAGGAAAATCGAGTTATTTAGCCTTGCCCTGATTGGCGACCTTCTCCATCAGCTTTTTGATTTCCTCAGGATCACCAAGATAATAGTTCTTAATGGGGCGCAGGTTTTCGTCAAGTTCATAGACTAGCGGGATGCCAGTGGGAATATTCATACCCAAGATCTGCTCATCGGAAACATCATCCAGATATTTCACCAAAGCACGCAAACTATTACCGTGGGCGGCGATCAACACCCGTTTGCCGCTCCGAATGGCCGGCACGATTGCATCATGCCAATGCGGCATGAATCGATCAATGGTGGTTTTGAGGCTTTCGGCGCACGGTAACGCTTTGTGGTCCATACTCGTGTAGCGAGCATCGTGGCCGGGATGGCGTTCGTCGCTTACTTCCAATGCCGGGGCGGAATATCGAAACTGCGACGCCAGATCAGCACTTGCTCATCCCCGTACTTAGCAGCAGTTTCCGCCTTGTTCAAGCCTTGCAAACTGCCATAATGGCGCTCATTGAGCCGCCAGCTGCGATTGACCGGAATCCACATCAGATCCATTTCGCTCAGCACCAACCAGAGCGTGCGAATGGCTCGCTTCAACACGGAGGTAAAAGCTATATCGAAGGTATACCCTTCCTTAAGCAGTACTTGCCCACCCTTTTCGCTTCTTCGACGCCCTTATCGGATAGATCCACATCTGCCCAACCGTGAAGCGGTTTTCTTTGTTCCACTGACTCTCTCCGTGACGAATCAGAACCAACTTATACATAATGTGTCTCCCCAGGAAATTGGTAACAAAAATTGTATTATCATCGCCCAACAATCAATACAATGACACTGCCGAATGGTACGCTTAGGGGCACATTTTGACCAGTGTTATCCGTGCTGGTGGGTGATTGCGAGGTGCTGAGCGCATCAGCGCTGGCTTCTCAATTACAATCGACATGCGGTATGCTTATTTGATACAGCCCAAGTCCACTTTCCGGTAGAGGGACACAGCGGCAATACGGATCTGATGACCATGAATGCAGATATTGATTTCTTGTTGGCCCGAGATGAAAACATTGAGCGAGCTGCCCGTTCGCTAAAAGCCATGTCTCATCCATTGCGGCTAAAAATTCTCTGCACCTTGGGTGATCGGGAAGCCAGTGTGCAGGATATAGTGGACAATGTGGGCACATCACAAAGCAATATTTCCCAACATTTGGCTATTCTTCGCGATAAAGCGTCCTGGCCTCCCGCAAGGACGCCAACCGCGTTTATTATCGGATCGGCGATACTCGCACTCTGCGTCTAATCAGCATGTTGCGTGATGTGTTTTGCTCTTCAAATTAACCGGTCTTCCACCCCTCCGAAATTCCTTTCAACTAACACACAACAAGAATGGTCGCTATGGGAGAATTTGCTGAATTCGCAGTGCAGAATTGGTACCTATTCGTCGCTTTGGTGGGTATTCTCGGCTTTTTGGCCGGCACCGAAGTATTGCACAAACTGCGTGGCATCGCTGGCGTCAATCCGACTCAAGCCTTGCAGTTGATGAATGATCAGGAAGCCGTGATGTTGGATCTTCGCGACGGTGGCGACTACAAGTCGGGCCATATCCCAGCCGCCGTTAACATTCCTTTCGCTAGCCTGGAATCGCGCGCAGGGGAGCTGAAGAAATTCAAGGGCAAGCCGGTTATCCTGTGCTGTGCGACAGGCACCAGTCTCTCTAAAGTGGGGACGATACTGAAAGGCAACGGTTTCGAGACCATCCACAACCTCAGTGGCGGTCTATCTGCTTGGCAAACCGCTAATCTGCCGCTCAGTAAAAATAACGCTCCCAACTCGCGTCGTGCGCTTCGCCTTCATCTAAAAGGGCTATAAGGGCACAGCCCGCCAACCTGTATTTATTTCTTAAAGGAGTCATGATGAGTGATGAACAAACCGGGCAGCAGCCCGAGCAGCAAGCCGGACAACAGCCCGCTCAACAAGTTGATCTGCACCAAGTTTATCTGAAAGATCTGTCTTTCGAAGCGCCTAATTCTCCGATGATTGCCAGGGAACAGGGGCAGCCGGAAGTCAAAATGCAATTAGGCAACTCAGCGACAACATTGACTGAGAATGTTTACGAGGTTGTACTGAGTTTGACGGTGACCGCTACGCTTGGCGACAAGACCTTGTATCTGGTTGAAGTCAAGCAAGCCGGCTTGTTCGGACTTAAGGGCTTCAACGAGCAACAATTAGAGCAGTTGCAGAGTACCTATTGCATCAATACCTTGTTTCCCTTCGCCCGTGAGACGATTGCTTCATTGATCGGCAAGGGAGGATTCCCCCCGCTATTGCTTAGCCGATCAATTTTGAGTCGCTTTATCTGCAGCGTCTGCAATCCCGACAAGCGCAAGCGGAGCAGGCGAACGCAGAACAGCAACCCACCTCCTCATAACCGTGCCGACACCCCAGCCTGTTGCGATAGCGGGTGCGGGTTCCTGGGGCACCGCGCTGGCCTTGCTGCTGGCGCGTCGTCGTTACCCGGTCCGGCTGTGGGGGCATAATCCCGCACATTTGGACCGGTTGCGGCAGGAGCGGGAAAACCGCCGCTATCTGCCCGGTTGCGCTTTTCCGCCGCAAATCATCGTGCCTAAGACCTTGGCCGACGCTATTACGGACACTCAGTGGGTGTTCGTGGCAGTACCGAGTCACGCCTATGGCGAAACCCTGCTTCAGCTAAAACCGCTGTTGTTAGGTTCCGCTGCCGGCATTGCCTGGGCACCAAAGGGCTGGAACACGGCAGCGGGCGTTTTTTACATGTCGTTACGGCCAATATTTTTGGTTCCGATTATCCTGCTGCTGTTGTTTCCGGTCCCAGCTTCGCCAAAGAAGTCGCCAAAGGATTGCCGACCGCCGTAACGGTTGCCGCGTCCAATCCCGCCCATGCGCAACGGGTCGCGGCTTTTCTACACGGCCCCGATTTGCGCGCCTACAGCAGCACTGATGTGATCGGTGTGGAACTGGGTGGGGCAGTCAAGAATGTGTTGGCTATCGCCGCTGGAGTAGCGGATGGTTTGGGATTCGGCGCGAACGCCCGCGCTGCTTTGATCACTCGCGGTTTGACCGAGATGATGCGGTTGGGAGAAGCGGTCGGTGCACAGCCGGTGACCTTGATGGGGCTAGCCGGCGTGGGCGACTTGATTCTCACTTGTACCGATGATCAATCGCGCAATCGCCGCTTCGGGCTAGCGTTAGGGCGTGGTCAATCTGCCGCTGCCGCTGAGGCGAGCATCGGCCAAGTGGTAGAAGGGATTGCTACAGCCCGAACCATCATGCGGCTCGCCAAGCATTATCAGGTGGAAATGCCGATCACTGAGCAGGTAGAACGTGTGCTGTACCAAGAGCAAAATCCCCGGCACGCTGTGGAAATGTTGCTGGCTCGTGATCCCAAGCCGGAAGTGTTGTAACTTCCCATAAAAACCTGATGTATACCCCCGCATTAGCGGGGGGCTTGCAGCAGTTTATCTCACACACGATACGCAACGTATTGGCCGACCGACTTATTTATAACAACAACCGTCGCACATCCGTCATTACCTGGCATAAGTAACTGACGAAACGCGCCGCCTGAGCACCATCAATGACTCGATGATCATACGATAGGGATAGCGGCAGCATCATCCGGGGCGTGAATTCCTTGCCGTTCCAGACCGGTTTCATGGCGGAACGGGTTATCCCGAGAATAGCCACCTCCGGCGCATTCACAATGGGCGTAAACGCGGTGCCGCCGATGCCACCCAAGCTCGAAATGGTAAAGCAGCCGCCCTGCATCTCCCCCGGTTTGAGTTTACGTTCACGGGCCTTGGCGCTCATTTCGCCGATTTCTACCGACAGCTCATACACGCTTTTTTGCTCCACGTCACGGATTACCGGCACGACTAAACCATCCGGGGTATCGACCGCCACGCCGATGTGCACGTAGTGCTTGAGAATCAGGCTCTCGCCACTGGGATCAAGTGAAGAATTAAAAGTCGGGAACTCCTTTAAGGCCGATGCACAGGCTTTCAGCAGGAAACTCAACAACGTGACTCGCACACCCTTTTGCCGGGCTTCCTCGGTCAGCGATTTACGAAACGCCTCGGTCTCGGTGATGTCGGCCTCGTCGTGGTGCGTCACATGGGGCACATTCAACCAGTTGCGGCTCATATTCGAGCCCGTCAGCCGCCTGATCTTGTTGAGCGCCAGTGTTTCGATGTCACCGAACTTGGCAAAATCCACTGCCGGAATCGGCGGTATACCGGTTCCCGCGACGATGCCTTCGGCTGTGGCCGGGGCTGCTTGCCCGGACATCACCTGTTTGACCAACAGCTGCACGTCTTCTTGGGTAATCCGCCCCTTACGTCCGCTGCCCTCACCGATCCTGCCCAAATCCACCCCCAACTCGCGGGCGTAGCGGCGCACCGACGGGCTGGCATGGACTTTGGCAAACGCGGCTTCATTTACCGGCGCGGTGCCACCGGCGGCAGGCGCTCCTCGAATGTC
>JAAUQA010000341.1 GCA_012032855.1 Candidatus Competibacteraceae bacterium | reverse complement strand
GGTTATGGGCACCCGCAAAACCAAGAAACAAAATCGAAGTCCAGTATCAGGACAAGGATGGCGACCATGAAACCACCGTGGACAAACTGCTGGTCTGTGTAGGCCGGCGCCCCAATACCGACAACATCGCCGCTCCCGAAGCCGATTTGCTGTTGGACGAACGCGGTTACGTACACGTCAATGACGTGTGCGAAACCAATCTACCGGGGGTTTATGCTATCGGCGACGTAGTGCGCGGACCCATGCTGGCCCACAAGGGCTCCGAAGAGGGTGTGATGGTGGCGGAGAATATTGCCGGTGGTCACGGCCACATGAATTACGACACCATCCCGTGGGTGATTTATACTAACCCGGAAATTGCCTGGGTCGGTAAAACCGAACAGTCTCTCAAAGCGGAGGGAACGCCATACAAAACGGGGATTTTCCCGTTCGCCGCCAATGGTCGCGCCAAGGCTATGGATGGATCCACAGGTATGGTCAAATTGCTCGCGCACGGCGAAACGGATGCGTTGCTGGGCTGCCATATCAGCGGTCTGTACGCTTCGGAGTTGATTCAAGAAGCGGTGCTGGCGATGGAGTTCTCGGCCAGCAGTGAGGATCTCGCCCGCACCATTCACGGCCACCCCACCCTTTACGAAGCGATGCACGAGGCCGCTCTCGCCGTGCAGGGGCGGGCTTTACACAAAATCAATAAGTGAAACAATCATTGTCCACCCCAATAACACCCCACAGAGGTGGGGTTTTTTATGGCCGTTGCCGCTCCCATACGGTTTACGAAAGGGTTAAAAGATATGTTGAATAAGAACGACAAATTGATTGCCCTTGTGACGGGGGCTAATCGCGGCATTGGTTTTGCGGTCGCACGCCAGTTGGCTCAACGCGGTATACGCGTCATTCTGACCAGCCGTAACCCCGGTAAGGGTGAAGTCGCCGCTGAACAACTCACGGAAGACGGTCTGGACGTGTTGTTCCATACCCTGGATGTGACCTCCGAAAACAGTGTCGCTTCCCTGGGCGAATTCGTTCACAGTCGTTGCGGGCGGTTGGATATATTGATCAACAATGCCGGCATTTATCTGGATAGCCGCAACCCGGATGACCCCCCATGCCGGCAGTGTGTTCAATGCCAGCCTGACCACGCTGGAAACCACCCTGAAAACCAATGTTTACGGCCCGTTGTTGCTGGCTCAGGAATTTGTGCCGCTGATGAAGCACCATCATTATGGCCGGATCGTGAACGTCTCCAGTGGCATGGGTCAGCTAGACGATATGGGCGGCCGCTGGCCCGCTTACCGCATCTCCAAAACTGCGCTGAATGCCTTGACCCGGATTTTGGCGGCGGAAACCTCTGAGCATAATATCTTGGTCAATGCCGTCTGCCCCGGCTGGGTCCGCACCGACCTCGGGGGAGCAGGCGCAGAACGTACTACGGATGAGGGCGCAGAAACGATTGTGTGGGCTGCGACATTGCCGGATGATGGCCCCAATGGCGGATTCTTCCGGGACCGCCAACCCATCCCCTGGTGACATGCAGCGATTACGCTCATACTGAAGGCGATGATTGTCGACAGCCACTGCCATTTCGACGCAGCCGAGTTTGATCGGGATCGGGATACCGCTTACCAACGGGCCTGTGCGGCGGGGGTAACGGCACAAGTAGTACCGGCGATATGCGCCCGACTGTGGCCTAAACTCAAAACGGTTACCGCCCGCTATCCGAGTTTATATGCTGCTTACGGCTTGCACCCCATGCTATTGGCCGAACATCGTCCCGATCACCTACAACAACTGGCGGATTGGTTGGAACACGAAAACCCCGTCGCAGTGGGGGAATGCGGTCTGGATTATTTCGTCCCCGAGCTTGATCCACATATGCAACTCGACTATTTCACCGCGCAACTCAAACTCGCCCGTGATTATGCATTGCCGGTCATCATCCATGCTAGGCGGGCGGTGGACGAGGTGATTAAAGCCATCCGCCGCTATCCCGGCCTACGTGGCACAGTGCACAGTTTCTCGGGCAGTGAACAGCAGGCTCGGCGTTTGCTGGATTTGGGGTTTTTGCTGAGCTTCGGCGGTCCGCTCAGCTATCCCCGCGCCAATCGGCTGCGGACATTGATCCGGGCACTGCCGCTGGAAGCTCTGTTACTAGAAACCGACGCGCCTGATCAACCGGGCTTGCTGCACAGGGGAGAACGTAATGAACCGGCTTTTATTACGGAAACACTGACGGTTATGGCGCAATTGCGGGACCAAGACCCTGCTGAAATCGCTAAGGCGACTGCCACTAATGCAGCGCGTTTATTCGGGTTTGATCCATGCCCCACCCCTTTACCCGTACTGAAATCCTGATCGGCCAAGATGGCCTAGCCACCCTACAGTGTAAACACGTGTTGGTGGCGGGCTTGGGCGGGGTCGGTAGTTATGCGGCGGAGGCATTGGCGCGGGCGGGGATCGGTTGTTTAACCTTATTGGATCACGACACCGTCTCGCCCTCCAATATCAATCGTCAACTCATGGCATTGCAATCCACCATCGGTCTACCCAAGGTGGATGTCATGGCAGCCCGGTTGCGGGATATTAATCCAGCGATACAGCTCATCATCCAACGCGACTTTCTGCAAGCCAGCGCGGCTGCAGCGTTTATTACTACTGGGAATTATGATTTCGTCGCCGATTGCATCGACAGCATCGCCTGCAAGGCTGCGTTGGTTGCAGCCAGTTTGCGCCACGGCACACCAGTTATTTCGGCTATGGGTGCCGGTAATCGTCTGGAGGTTAGCCGTGTCAAAGTGACAACCCTGGAGCAGACTCAGGGTTGTCCACTGGCCAGAGAGATGCGGGCACGGTTGCGCACCTTGGGGGTAACACTGCGCTATCCGGTTGTGTACAGTGACGAACCTCGCCATCAGCCCTTACCGCACCAACCGCTGGAGGATAGCACGCCGGGACGACCGAGGGCGGTGAACGGCACGATTTCTTATCTTCCCCCCTTGTTCGGCATGATGCTGGCCGGGGTGGTGATCAACACCTTTCTGACTACGGACCAAGACCAAGGGAGCGCTAAGAATGACCTGGTTTAACACGCCTTTAACCGAGCAGTTACATATCCAATTTCCGCTGATTCAGGCCCCAATGGCGGGTGGAATAACTACCCCGGAATTGGTGGCCGCCGTATCCAATGCCGGCGGTTTGGGCTCACTAGCTGCGGGTTGTCTTGACCCACAGGAAATCCGTGCGGCGATTGTCGAGATTCGTGAGCTGACCGATAAACCTTTCGTGGTGAATTTGTTCGCGCCACACGCTTGGCAAGAAGATGCGGGCCAGATTCAACAGGCTATGAATTTACTTGCGCCTTATCGTGAAGAACTGGGCTTGCCACCCACGCTGCCGACCGCGCCCTATCAACCCAATTACAGTGAACAGTTAGCCGTGGTGTTGGATGAGGGCGTCAACATCCTCAGTTTCAGCTTTGGCTTGCCGGCCCCTGAAGAAATTGAGACCTTGAAGGAATGGGACGTGCTCATCATGGCCACCGCCACCCATCTACTGGAAGGCATTTTGTTAGAGGAAAGCGGTGTGGACATCATCATCGCTCAGGGCGCAGAAGCTGGAGGACCGCGTAGCACGTTTGTAGGACCCGCAGAACAAGGTTTAGTCGGCACGATGGCCTTGGTGCCGTTGTTGGCCAACCATGTCAAGATACCGATTATCGCTGCCGGCGGGATTATGGATGGCCGCGGGATTGCTGCGGCGTTGGTTTTGGGCTCCGCCGGTGTAAAACTGGGCACGGCGTTTCTAGCCTGCCCGGAAAGTGGCGCACATCCATATTACAAAGCGTTGCTGGCGCAAAGCACTGAAATCAATACGGGTTGAGTCGCTGTTTTACCGGGCGACTGGCGCGCGGCCTCAAAAACCGCTTTACTGATGACTTGCAAGCCCATGAAGCCGATTGGCCCGGCTATCCTATTCAACATGCGCTGACGCGAGATATCCTACACGCCGCTGCGCTGCAAAATCGCGCTGAATTCATGGCACTGTGGGCCGGCCAGGGTTGCCCTTATGCAGCAATAAACCGGCCGGCGAATTAGTGGCAGATTGGATCGCCCAGGCGAAACAAGCCTTGGACGGGTAGCTACGGTAGATAAGCGGTATGGGTGGTAAAGCGCCGGTCACCTCAGCTGTGCGGATGCTGCGGCTTAATCAAGTCGAGTTTAGCGATCACCTCTACGAATACCAGGAGCACGGCGGTACGGCGCACAGTGCCCATGAGTTAGGCCTAGCCGAACATTGCATCATCAAAACCCTGGTCATGGAAGATGAGAGCAAGAACCCCTGGCTGGTGCTGATGCATGGCGATTGCGAAGTCTCTACCAAGGCGTTGGCGCGCACACTGGGGGTAAAAACGATCACTCCCTGTAATCCTGCCATCGCCAACAAGCATACCGGTTATCAAGTGGGCGGCATTTCTCCCTTTAACACCCGTAAACCCTTGCCGGTGATTGCGGAACAGAGCATTTTCACCCTACCTCGGGTGTACATTAACGGCGGTAAGCGCGGCTATTTGATCGGTATAGATGCCACCGACTTACAAAGGCTCTTGCAACCTAAGTTGGTGCAGGTGGCAATTGTCGATTAATCGGTTGTTGGGGATCAAAAAAGGATTGACAAGA
>JAAUQA010000340.1 GCA_012032855.1 Candidatus Competibacteraceae bacterium | reverse complement strand
GACGCCCCGCTCCTGGTCGAGCGCCCCTTGGGCAGGCTCGGTCGGGTCGAGTGACGGCCTCGGCGCGGACGGCGGCCCGCGTGGGGGCCGTCACTCCCACTCGATCGTCGCCGGAGGCTTGGAGGAGAGATCGAGCGCCACGCGGTTGACGCCGGGGATCTCGTTGATGATCCGGCTCGAGATCGCCTCGAGCACGTCGTAGGGGAGCCGCGCCCAGTCGGCGGTCATCGCGTCCTCCGAGGTGACCGCACGAATCACGATGGGATACGCGTACGTGCGCTCGTCGCCCTGCACGCCAACCGACTTCACCGCGGGCAGCACCGCGAAGCTCTGCCACACCTCGCGATAGAGGCCCGGCCTTCCGGATCTCCAAACTGGCCTTTTCTAGGGTGAGTCCGACCTCTTCGGAAATGACTTGGCCGCCGGTTAAAAGCGCAATGTCTTGCAGCATGGCTTTACGCCGGTCGCCGAACCCCGGCGCTTTGACCGCCGCCACCTTGAGAATGCCGCGTATATTGTTGACCACCAGGGTGGCCAGGGCTTCGCCCTCGACTTCCTCGGCAATAATCAACAGTGGTCGGCTCGTTTTGGCAACCCCTTCGAGAACCGGCAGTAAATCGCGAATGTTGGAAATCTTCTTGTCGTAGATGAGGATCATCGGATCCTCTAACTCGCAGTTCATCGTCTCCTGATTATTGATGAAATAAGGAGAGATATAACCCCGCTCGAATTGCATGCCTTCCACCACATCCAATTCGTTCTCCAATCCCTTACCTTCTTCCACGGTAATCACGCCTTCTTTACCGACTTTGTCCATCGCTTTAGCAATGATGTCGCCGATGGCGTTATCCGAATTCGCCGATATCGTACCCACTTGTGCGACAGCCTTGTTATCGGCAACCGGTTTGGAAATGGCTTTGAGTTCGTTGACTGCAGTAGCAACCGCCTTATCGATACCCCGCTTGAGATCCATCGGGTTCATCCCGGCGGCCACGGCCTTCAGCCCTTCTTTGAGGATGGACTGCGCCAGCACGGTAGCTGTCGTGGTGCCGTCACCGGCCACATCGGAGGTTTTCGAGGCCACCTGCTTGACCATCTGAGCGCCCATATTCTCGAACTTATCTTCCAGTTCGATTTCTTTGGCCACTGAAACGCCGTCTTTAGTCACCGTGGGTGCGCCAAAACTTTTGTCCAGCACTACATTACGGCCCCGAGGACCGAGCGTAACCTTGACCGCATCGGCCAAGACATTGACCCCGCGTAACAAACGGCTGCGCGCTTCGCTATCAAACTTAACCGCTTTCGCTACCATCGTCGTTAAGCCTCATTAACTCGTTCTATTGTTCTGATTACAGTGAACACGCGGCTCACTTCTCGATAATGGCCATGATGTCGTCTTCGCGCATCACCACTAATTCTTCATTGTCGACCTTCACTTCAGTGCCGGAGTATTTCCCAAACAGAACTTCATCGCCAACCTTGACGTCTAGTGGCCGATTGTCGCCGTTATCAAGGATTTTGCCGTTGCCAATCGCGATGACTTCTCCGCGAATCGGTTTCTCAGTCGCTGAATCAGGAATCACGATGCCTCCTGCAGTTTTGCGCTCTTCCTCTTTACGTCTGACGACCACGCGGTCATATAAGGGTTGTAGCTTCATGGATACTGAATCTCCTCAAAAGTGTTACTGGTCGGTGACTTGAACGATTAGCCGAGTACGATGCCTTGGACCGGCATCAATACTTTGCTTGCGCACGCATAAATAGGGGCGGCCAAGTTGTTTTCAAGGTATTCAGTAAAAATTTTTCTGGTGAGCCTGCTCTCTGCTGCAAAACGGCCGGATTCTCAGTAAGCTGCGGTGCTGTGAATTCGTCGGGACAAAAAGTCATGAATACCAAACACACGTTACGGGTCGGTATCGGTGGGCCGGTAGGCTCCGGTAAGACAGCGCTGGTCGAAGCATTGTGTAAAGCACTACGCGAGCGATATGCCGTCGCGGTGGTCACCAATGATATTTATACCCAGGAGGATGCGCAGTTTCTGGCGCGCCATAACGCCTTGGCAGTGGAACGCATTATCGGCGTGGAAACCGGCGGATGCCCGCACACCGCGATCCGGGAAGATGCTTCGATGAATCTCACTGCAGTGGAGCAGCTGTGCGCCCGCTTTCCCGACCTGGATCTGGTGTTGGTGGAAAGCGGTGGCGATAACCTCAGTGCCACGTTCAGTCCGGAATTAGCGGATTTGACCATTTACGTCATTGATGTCGCCGCTGGGGACAAGATTCCCCGCAAAGGAGGCCCCGGCATCACCCGTTCCGATTTATTGGTCATCAACAAGATCGATTTGGCACCTTATGTGGGCGCTTCATTGGACGTAATGGAACGGGATACCCGGCGGATGCGCGGCGAACGCCCTTACGTATTCAGTAATTTGAAATCCGCCCAGGGCTTGGAAGAAATCATCGCTTTTATTCTCGATAAAGGCATGTTGGAGCCCCCTACTGAGAGAGGCGATCAATGATTCCCGCATCTGCAATTGTTCTCGCCAACGGGTTTTTTCAGACCCCCAACGGCAAAGCGGCGCATGGTTTAGTGCGTGGCAGCGAACGTTTCAAGGTGCTTGCTGTGGTTGATCCGCTGTGTGCCGGCCAGGATGCGGGCAGCGTGCTGGACGGCCGCCACCGGGGGATTCCATTGGTTGCCTCGTTGGCTGAGGCGTTGGCGGTTTGTTCTGAGTTGCCGCAATACTGCGTGGTGGGGATCGCGACTCATGGCGGGCGTTTCACACCTGAACTGCGGAATGTATTGCTGGAAGCGGCACAAGCCGGATTGTCTATAGTCAACGGCTTACACGATTACGTCAGTGCCGATGCTGAAATTGCCGCTGTTGCTGCTGAACGGGGCTTAACGCTGATTGATTTGCGTAAACCCAAGCCCAAGCACGAGCTACATTTCTGGACCGGCGCGATTCGGCAAGTTCAGGCGCCTCGGCTGGCTGTGCTGGGTATGGACTGCGCCATCGGCAAACGCACGACGGCCCGTTTGCTGACCCAAGCATTGACTGAAGCAGGGATCAAGGCAGAAATGATCTTTACCGGCCAAACCGGTTGGATGCAGGGTTTCCGCTACGGCTTTGTGCTGGACTCGGTGGTGAACGATTACGTTAGCGGAGAACTGGAACACGCCATCGTGACCTGTGACCAAGAGATCCGGCCAGACGTTTTGATCTTGGAAGGACAGTCGTCATTACGTAATCCCAGCGGCCCCTGCGGCGCCGAGTTCTTACTCTCGGGAGCGGCGCGCGGAGTGATTTTGCAACATGCGCCGGGACGCGAGTTCTTCGAAGGCTACGAGGCGCAGGGTCACCAGATACCGCCGGTGGAGGACGAAATCAAGCTGATTCGTTGTTATGGCGCCCGCACCCTAGCGGTCACCCTGCAAGGCAAGGGCATGGCCCCGGTTGCCCTGCAGCAAGCACAAGTCGATTTGCAGCAACGCTTGAATATTCCGGTCGTCTGTCCGCTAGAGGAGGGCGTGGAGGCTCTGGTACCGGTCGTACAAGATTTTATCGCCGCGCAACGGGCATGAAAATTACCCGGATTGTCAGCTCAGTCGAGCATCTGCCGCTGGCTCGCCCTTACACCATTGCTTTTCGCACCATTTCCGCTATTGATTGTGTGCTCGTCGAACTGCATACCGACCAGGGACGGGTAGGGCTGGGCACAGCCTCGCCTGAGCCTTATGTGACTGGAGAAACTGAAACCGCTTGCCAAGCAGCCCTTGGGGAAAATTCGCTGGATTGGCTGGTTGGTCAGGATGTGCGTCGCTTACCGGCTCTATGTCGAGCATTGCGGGACCGTTTGCCAAATACGCCGGCGGCCCGTGCGGCGTTGGACATGGCGCTGCATGATCTGTTGGCGCAGTACCTCTGCTTGCCATTAGTTGAGATGTTGGGTCGGGTTCATGAACGGCTTCCTACATCGGTCACCATCGGCATCAAATCGGTGCGGGAGACGTTGGCGGAAGCGGAAGAAAGGATCGGCACAGGATTCCGGGCACTCAAAATCAAGCTGGGACATTCCTTGGAAGAAGACCTTGAGCGCCTGCATCGGTTACGAGAGCGGTTCGGTGAGACTGTCACGATTCGGGTAGACCCGAATCAGGGCTACAGCGCTGTCGAAGTGCTGCAATTTGTTGAGCGCAGCACGAAGCTCGCTATTGAGTTTCTGGAACAACCGATGCCGGTCAGCCAGCTCGACGCCATGCGGGCGTTGCCGGAGCCGGTGCGGGCGCGCTTAGCCGCTGATGAATGTCTGCTTAATGAAAACGATGCGCTGGGCTTGCTCATGCCACCGCGGGCCTGCGGAATTTTCAATATCAAATTGATGAAATGGCGGCGGCCTCACCCCAGCTCGAAGGATGATAACCAAGGCCCGAACGCTGGGGGCTGGAAGTCATGGTTGGCTGTATGACCGAATCGACGATTGGCATTTCGGCGATCGCGCAGCTGCTGCCGCTGCAGCGCCGCGACTTCGATGGGCTGTTCCGGGCGATGCAGGGTCGACCGGTGACGATCCGGCTCATCGATCCGCCGCTGCACGAGTTCTTGCCCGACCACGATCACCTCGTGCGCGAGACGACGGCGCTCGAGACCAGGCTGGCGCTGCACGCCG
>JAAUQA010000339.1 GCA_012032855.1 Candidatus Competibacteraceae bacterium | reverse complement strand
ATCGACCGTAACCGGGTCACCGCCTTGGCAGGCGTCGAGCAGTGCTTTGAAACAGCCTGCTTCGCTATCGGCAAGGGCAGCTTGTCGGGCTTGCCAGCAAACGCGCAAACGCGGTGCCAGATACCAATACCCGCCCATCACTACCACGAGCAATAGAGTCACTGCTATTAACCAAGCCCAGTGGAACCCGGTCCTGCTAGCCGTTTCAAGCGCTGTGGTTTGATTTGGCGAAAGCTTGGCGTCCGGATTCGGTGCCACTGTAAATTCCAGCGGTGCGATGTCTTGGCTGTGTAAGGTCTCCGTTTTCGGATCGAACCAATGCAGGGTATTGCCCGGCACTTGATAATCGCCCGCCTTTTGTAACACGTAGGTTACTTTATCGATTCGTTCACCGGTCAGATCGCCACGCGCGGTGCTATCGTTGATTTCAGGTTCGGTGGGATAAGCGGTCAGTCCGTCTACCGTGGCATGCTCAAACGGCGGAATAGCTGCACCCGGCACATTAGCGGCGCGACGTTGCACAGTCAGCGTCAGGGCATCGCCGACTTTGAGGCTGGTCGGTTGGGGTTGCCAATCGATCTTGAGTTCGAAACGCGATGTAGTAACCAGTCCCGCCAAACCTTCGGCATTCGGCGGCAACTTCACCTCGATCGAGAGCGGTTTACTGGTGAACTGAAAAGATTCCGGCTCGCTGCCGTAGCCCACCGCTACGGAGAACGATACCGTGAATGGCGGCAGCTGAATCGCACCGGGTTCGAGTACGAACAGGGATAATTGATAGCGCAACCCCTGCCATGTTTCGCCGTCAATCGATTCACTTAAGTTCAGCGTGGCGTTGTCGGGCGGCATTAGTACAACGCCAGGCAGATCGGGCAAATCGAACTGCTGGTTGCTGAAACTGAACCCGGTCGAGAGCAAATCAATCTCCACAACGATACGTTGGCCGACCCAGAACGAACCCTCGCCAGAAACCCGGAAATCCGCGCGGGCTTCGAGAGCAAATGCTGGTCCTGCGCTACTGAGTAATACCATAGCCAACAGCACGCGCCCAATGAGTGTCACTGCTGTTCCCCCGAGTCTTTTACAGTGAGTTGGTAAGCAAATTTGGCGCGCAAGAAATCGGCCGGACGGGTCTGTACACGCCGCATCCATAGCGCCTCAACTTCGGTGGCGCTCATACCCGCGCCATCTTGCTGGACTTGTTGGGACTGATTGCCCTGTTGGGCGTTCTGATCGAACACGATGCCGTCCGCGCCCCAGCTTTCCGCCGGTGCCCTCATCTCCGCCACTGTTCGCTTCGCGGCGTTCCTTACGCAAGCTAGCCAGCTGGCGATTAGCCTCGGCTTCTGGCCAGCCGGGACGCAGTCGCAAAGCGCTGTCGTAGCTGGCGAGAGCTTGGTCGTACTGGCCGAGGAGCACCAACGCATTGCCACGATTGAAAGCAGCTTCCGGGGTATCGACACGGGCAAATGCGGTCGCTGCTGCTTCGAAATCGCCGGCCCGGTAGAATGCAACGCCACGCCGCAACGGATCGATGTAACGGGTTGCCGCTTCCGCGTAATCACCGGCGGCTTCAAGGCGCCGGCCTTGTTGATCAGGAGTCAGCCAGTAGTCACGGAAGGGTTTGCTGGTGATAGAGTGCACTAGGATAACGATGGCTATTGCCACTGCAGCTACCACTAAACCCACCGAAATCTTTCGCTGCACGGCCATCAAGCGACCTCTAATCGCCAGCCGCGGCGAAACCAAACTAAAGCGAAACAGACGATTAGCGGCAACAACAGATAGCCTGCATCGCGCCATTGGCTCTCCTCGCTTTCCGCTTGGGCAATGCGAGTCTCAAAAGCGCGTTCCAAAGCCGCAACATCGCTATCATCGACGCTGACTTCGGTCCACGAGGCACCGAGCGCCCGACTTGCGGCCTGCCCGGCTTCACGATCCAAAGCCGGAGCGGGTGGACTGCCGGGGGGTGGTGCGACTTCAGGACCAGCGGCGACTGCTAACACATGCAAACTGATTCCAGCCGCTTGAGCACGTTCAGCCACCGAAGAATCGGAGTCAGCCGGCAATCCATCGGTGATCAGCAAAACCGAGCCGGGGACCGCGGCCCGTTCGAATTCATTCAGTGCCAGATCGATAGCTGCTAAAGGATCGTCGCCATCACGAGGCATGATTTCCGGCGTCAATTCGGCGGCGAACTGCGCGATGATCTTCCCATCACGGGTCAGCGGCATGACCCGGTGTGCGCTACCTGCATAAGCGATTAACGCCGTCAGCGCTCCCGGACGCCGCTCGACCAAATCGCCAATTTTGTGGACTGCCCGTTCCAGACGGCTGGGCAACACGTCTTGGGCGAGCATTGAGGGTGCAGCTTTGAGGGCGATGACCAGCGCGGCGCGTTCTTCGGCAAACGGCGCCGGTTCATGTTGCCATGCCGGCCCGGCCAGCGCGATGATGATGGTCGCCCAAGTTAGGCCGAGCAGCCAAACCGGCGCGAGTGTTTGCCGCTGCTGTTGCCCGCCGATCAACAAATGGTCCAGCAGATGCGGTGCAACCAGGTTGCGCCATAGAGCGTTGCGGTCAGCGCGTTGCAATAATCGCCAAATAATCAGCGCCGCCGGTAGCAGCGCTAATAGCCACCAGGGACGAAGGAAGTGAAAACGCCGCCAACTCGCTCATGACGTTTGTTCAGCTTCGCTAATCCCATTATGAGTAGCGCTGCGGCGGCCTAACGCAGTCAACAGCGGATAAGGCAGCGACAGCAATAACGCAACCCCGAGCGGCCAGTGAAACAAATCAAAACGTGGCCGGTGGGTGATGGTTTCGGCTTCACGCGGCGTCAGTGCATCAATCTTCTCGGTCACCCCGGTGAGATTGGCTCGGTCGGCGGCAAAAAAATACTCACCACCGGTCGCTTGGGTAATCTGCTGTAACAGCTTTTCATCAAGCGGTTCTTCCCCAGCTGCGGTAGAATCGCCGACGCCAATGGCGTGGATCACCACGTTGCGTTGTTTGGCGAGTTCGGCGGCCCGTTCCGGTGGCACCAGACTGCCGGTGTCGTTACCGTCAGTCAGCAGAATCAGTACCCGGTCGTCGAGATCGCTGCGTTCAAACAAAGTCATCGCCAATCCGATGGCATCGCCAAGTGCGGTCTTGGGTCCGGCCATGCGCGGTTGGGCTTCTTCTAGCAACAACTGAACAACCTGCAGGTCGTCGGTGAACGGGGCTTGCACGAAAGCGCCAGTACCAAAGAAAATCAGCCCCACCCGGTCACCGTCGCGGTTCGCCAGGAAAGCGTCGAGCACCTGCTTGACCCCATCCATACGGCTGAGCTGTTGTCCCTTTTCGTCGCTGAAGTCTTCCCGCTCCATTGAACCGGAAAGATCGATAGCCACCAACAGATCCCGCGCCGGAATGACTTTGACCAGCGGATCATCCAACCACACCGGTCGGGCCAGCGCGACCACCAGCAGGCACCAGATTACTAACATTAACAACAGTTGCATCGGCGGGTTGGCCGCTACCGTAGCGCCGGATTGAGGGGTTTGGCCGGTGAGCTCAGCGAGCCGATCAATAAATGGCGCGTACAGACCCAGCCGAATCTGCCGATGGGGTGACATAAAGCGGCGTACCAACCACGGTAGCGGCAACAACACCAGCAACCAGGGGTAGGCCAGATTCAGCATGGCGATTCCCCGACATTGCTGCGGTGGCGTCGTAACCAGCCTTCGGCGGCATTCAGCACACACTCGCGCTCGGCGGTATCCAAGGGTGTTTCCGGATCGTAAGCCATGCGATCCAGCAACGGACCGGCTGTGTTGCTGAATGCGTTGCCGTCGTTGGTCTGGTCCAGAAAAGCCCACCAATCCGGTCCACTGAGTGCAGCCACTCGTTCTCGGGGGAAAACCGCCAGCGCCGTGCGTTTGAGTAATTCGGGCAGAACAGTCAGGTCAGTTAGCCCAGCGAATTCAGCGAGGGCGGCGCGGCGGTAGGCGTCGGCGCGATAGCGGCAAAATACTCGCCAGAGCAACCAAGCCATTCCCAACACAATGAACGCCGCTAGCCAGTACCACCCCGGTGCGAGTGGCCACCACGGCACTGGCGGCGGCACCACAATGTCAACTAGATTCTGCAGACTGGCCGGGTCGTTGCTGGTGCTCACGGTTTCAGACCCGTTTCGTCGGCGTGTGGTAGCCCAGTAAATCGCGGACTTGTTCGGCTACCGGGGCTTCGGTATGGATCGGCAGCAACGGTATGGTGTGTTGTTGTGCCAGCTGTTCAATCCAGTCCAAACGTTCCTCGAAGGATTCAGTAAAGCGTTGCCGTAACTGCCGTGAGGTGCTATCAATTTCGATCTGGCCGCGCGCGTCGGCGAATACCAGCCTCCCGGAATCGGCCAGTTCGCGTTCCAGCGGATCGTAGACGAACACCGCGATGACATCGTTGTGGGCACAGATCTGAGTCACCAGACGCCGGGTTGTGTCATCGACGCCGAAACCATCGGAAATCGAACAGACCAGGCAATCGTGTTTCGCACGGTGTTTAATCCGTTCAATCGCAGCATTGAATTGCCCGGCTTGGGCCGCTTGCTCGGTTTTAGCGGTAAGCGCACGGTTCATCCGCACCACTTCGCCGAGGATGCGCATGAGGTAGCCGCGACTGTGTTGCGGGGAAA
>JAAUQA010000338.1 GCA_012032855.1 Candidatus Competibacteraceae bacterium | reverse complement strand
TGATCTTCACGAAAGTGTAGCGTAGCGAACGGCAACGTCAAGGCCGCGTTACTTGGTCCACTGGCCGTCACTCCTGTATGGCAGAGACAGGGCATCGGAAGCGCCATCGTGCGCGCCGGTCTAAGACAGTTGGACGAAATGGACGTGAGTCTGGTATGCGTACTGGGCGACCCTAATTACTACAAGCGCCTCGGGTTTCTGCAAGAGTCTTTGGTTGAGCCACCATTCCGCCTGCCAGATGCGTGGGATAGCGCATGGCAGTCTCAGCGTTTGGGAGATATAACGGCACCCTGTTCCGGAAAACTATCCGTTCCCCGGCAGTGGCTTCAGCCAGCCTTGTGGGCCCCTTGAAACTGGCCAATACGCTCGGTACTTGGTTTGTCTGTCATAGAGACCGCTTATCGGCTATTGTTGAAACATGGCTCTGAAAATGAGCGAACCGTGAGTCCAACTTCGAGGAACACCCATGTTCACGACATTGCGTAGATTATTCGTCATCCTGTTACTAAACCTCCCGGTATTTTCAGTGTTCGCCGCGGATTGCCAAGGCATCCGGTTTCCAGATCAGATACAGGTCGGTAATACCGGACTATCACTGAACGGCTTGGGTTTACGTGAAGCCACAGTTTTCAAGGTCAATGTATATGTGGCTGGGCTTTACCTAGAGAACCCGTCAACCGATGCAGAACGGATTTTAAACTCCGGGCACACCAAGCAATTGACGCTGCAGTTTTTACGTGATGTCAGCCGGGAAGACATTAGTAAAGCCTGGAGCGAAGGATTCGCAGCCAGCGCCGGAGATGCTTTGCCTACTTACGCCGAGCGCATCAACACATTGAACAGCTGGATGAAAGACATAACTAAGGGTGAACGCCTAACTTTCACCTACCAGCGGACACCGGCTTGCAAGTAACGGTAGGGGATGCGATTCATGGACCCATTCAAGGCGAGGATTTTGCCGGGGCTTTCTTCGCCATCTGGCTTGGCGAAAAACCACCGAATGCTGGTTTGAAAGCCGGCCTGCTAGGCGGACCATGCGGTTAAGCTTGGCACCTGAAGCCCGGATGATTTGGTGAAAACCATCACGATTTACTACCTTGAGATGCATAGTCTTGAGGAGCTAAAGCCAACGGATTGTCCTGTCAAACCCCTGATGATCATGGAATGTCAGATCAAGCAGTTCCAATTCAATCAGTTTCTATACCGCTTTATCGGATCACAGTGGCAGTGGACCGATAAAGCGAGCTGGTCGGAAGACCAGTGGCGTGGTTATGTTGAAAGCGACCAGCTACGAACCTTTGTTGCCTACCAGGCAGGCGCTATCGCCGGATACTATGAACTGCAACGACAAACCGACGCGGTCGAAATCATCTACTTCGGTCTGGCCGAACCGTTTATCGGTCACGGCTATGGTGCCTACTTGTTGACCTGTGCAGTTCGCGATGCCTGGTCTTGGGGGGCGCGGAGAGTCTGGGTCCACACCTGTACGCTGGATCATCCTGCTGCCCTATTGAATTACCAAAAACGCGGCTTCAAACTGTATCAACAAGAATCGTTCACAACGGGGCAATAAACAATCTCAGTAATGCGAAGCTTCGTGACGATTGTTTGGCTACTCCTTGCGTTGCCGCTTGCACAGGCTGAGCCGGTATACCAAGGTCGGGCCGTGGAAGTCCTTGACGGGGATACGTTGACGTTGCTAACCCATACCGGCCAATCCATCAAAGTCCGATTAGCCGAAATTGATGCTCCGGAATGGGAACAACCCTTCGGTAAACGGGCCAAAAATGTTTTATCGACACTCACCTTGAATCGGTTCATTCGGGTGGACACCTCTGTTAAGGATCGCTACGGTCGTGTGGTCGGTCGGGTTTATGTCGGCGATATGGATGTCAATGCTGAACTGGTTCGATTGGGAATGGCCTGGTTTTACAGACAATACGGACAAGATAACACCCTATACCGACTCGAAATAGCAGCGCGTACAGCCCGCTGGGGGTTGTGGGCTGATCCGCGCCCGGTACCTCCCTGGGTATTTCGACATAGCGCTGATCCGGTCGCCGGAGAAAAAACCGTTTACAAATGTCAACAAGCGGATGGAACGGTTATCTTCCAACAAGCCCCCTGTTTGGATGGTGGCGAGGAAATGCAGGTTGAGATCGGCTCTACCCGGCGGCGCTCCGGTTCGATCGTCAGAAGCAGTGGTTATCAACACCTCTGTAATCGCAAGCCCACCTGCAGCACATTAAAAAACTGCAAGGAAGCCAAATTTTTCTATGCCGTGTGCCGGTTCAAATATTTAGATCGTGACGGTGACGGCACGCCGTGTCACGCGTTGTGTCGATGATTTTTATGTTCAAACTACTTGCTAAACCTGTGGCCTTCAACGATGCATTGGCATAAGTTAGCTGTTTTACTATTCGGATTGTTGATGATGACGGCTTGTACGAGTTCTCGTCCGCTTAATTTGGGTGTCGATAACGGTCGGTTGCTGCCTTGTCCGGCTAGTCCGAACTGTGTATCCAGCGATGCGGCTACCGATTCCGGTCACTTCATTGAACCCTATCAATTGCAAGTAGAACCCGCCGAAGCTTGGTTGCAACTGACTTCTATTGTGAAAGCATTGCCACGCACCAACGTGATTTTAGTAAACGACGATTACTTACATGCCGAAAGCAAAAGTCTGATTTTCCGTTTCGTGGATGATTTAGAATTTCATCTGCGCCCAGCCGACCAACAGATCGCTGTCCGCTCAGCATCTCGTTTGGGGTACTCGGATTTGGGCGCCAACCGGCGACGGGTGGAACAGATGCGAGAAAACTTGCAGGCGCAGGGCGTCATCAAATGAAGGCGTAATAATTCGGAGGTTTGGTATGTTCTTTCGCAACTGGCGTCTTCTGGTGTGCAACGCCGTGCTGACCCTATCGATAATGGGCTGTGCCCACTACACACCTGAAGAACAAGCGCGTTTTAAAGACACCCGATGTCAGTGGGTTATCTGGAGTTCCGATATGCCAGGGCTCGAAGACTGCGAATACCTGTTGCAACAACCTTAGCCATTCGCCAACACGTGTGCATATCCCTATTGCGTTAATTCCAAACTCGTTATTGATCTTCACTTTTTTGTGCTGGTTGCTAGTGATCGGCGTGGCGCTGCGACACATTAATTCCAAAACTTTGTCCGCGGGCTTTATCCATGTCTTTCTCGGCGCCGTGGTCGCATTATTGCTGCTATGGCGTTTTGATGTCAGCGTCACACCCGGCTTAGGCTTTCACTTTCTCGGCGTTACCGTGTTCACGCTCATGGTCGGCTGGCCGCTCGGCATTATCGGCGTCAGTCTGGCGACCTTGGGCATTGTGCTTAGTCAGCAAGCCGACCTTGGCGCGTGGCCGCTTAACAGTTTGTTGTTCGGCGCTTTGCCGGTGTTCGTGAGTTACGCTATCTATCGGCTGGTTTATCGTTATTTACCCCGACATATCTTTATCACCATTTTTTTATGCGCATTCTTCGGTGCCATGCTGGCGGCTAGCGTGAGTGTTTTTGCCGGTGTTGGCTATCTGGTATTGAGCGGCGCCTATTCGATGGCCTATATCAGCGAAACGTATCTGCCGTTTCTACCGTTGTATCTGTTACCGGAAGGTTTGCTGAACGGATTCATGACGACGGTCTTCATCGCCCTACGTCCGGCTTGGTTGAGCACCTTCGACGAGTTGACGCCGCGTGGTTAGGAGGCCCGATGATCACTGGTGCCCGTATCAGGCTGGGCAACATTTTCTAGGCCACCGACCTGCCGTTCTTCGCCAAGCCACACCAGAAATAACGTGTAGCCAAGCACAAGAACTATCGAGCCGACAAACAAACCGATGATCCCCATTGAAAGAAATCCACCAATTGCTCCGGCAAAAATCACGATCATCGGCACATCAACGCCACGTCCTAGGAGCATGGGCTTTAAGATATTATCGAGCACCGCGACAAAAATACTCCAAATCAGGAACACTACTGCAATCAGCGTGGTAGCCGTTGAAAAAACATAAATCACCACAGGGATCAGCACTAATGCCGGTCCAACTTGGATCACCGCAAGCAATAAACACAACAAAGCCCAAAGACCCGCGCCTGGGACACCGGCGGCTAGAAAACCGAGTCCGGCCAATAGCGCTTGAATGATCGCCACTCCCAAAATGCCCCGGCTGACACTGCGCACCGTGACCTCCGCCAAATCGGCGAAATGCACGCCCCGTTCACCTGCAAGCCGTCGAGCAATTGCCCGAGCCGCGTAATGACCGCTGTTGGAATGGGCTAATAACACCCCGGCGATCACAATCGCCACGATGAATTGCAGGATTTCCAAGCCGGCTCCGGCCCCGATCGACAGCAACCAGGTGCTACCTTTTTTAAGATACGGCGCTATCTGATGCAATGCACCTTCAAGATTGCTCGAAGCAAGCCCCCAAAAGGATACAGCAAGTCACCGATTAACGGCCAAGTGCCCACACTCTGTGGCGGCGGTGGGATTTTGAGTGTTCCATTGGTCAGCCCCTTTGCTAACCATTGAACACCATTCACTAGCGTGTCGGTGAGCAACACGGCCGGCACAATCAACAGAATCAGCATTAACACCGTGAATAGTACGGCCGCCAGCCTTTCACGCTCGCCTAACATGGCCCGCAACCGACGG
>JAAUQA010000337.1 GCA_012032855.1 Candidatus Competibacteraceae bacterium | reverse complement strand
CCAGCAACTACCCTTTACGGGCACTGCTGAGTAATCGGCAGGATGCTCCGCAAACGACTGTAACTCTCTCGGCGCTTCCGTCCATCGCTGCTTTTTTGTCGGTCTACGCAGACAGCCTCGCCCAACACCCCTGGTTGGAGATTTTCCCCGCCGCAATCCAGAGCTTGATTCCCGTTCAGTACGGTGAACAACGCTTGGTGTGCGATGCTGCCGGGCAGCAATTACTACTACATCCCCAGTTTCGTGATTACTGGCAGTTGCTGGCGATCAGTGGCGGACATCCGCTGACGGTATTCGGGGAATGGGATGGTCGCTATCTGAGACCACTGAGCGTTTGGCAGGATAATCACGCCGTGTTTTCTGAGCGCCTATTCCCCATTATGCAACTCTGGCAAGATCTGTTGGCAACGGCCCTGCTAGGCACTGCGCAACAATCCCTGACACTACCGGGGGCCGCCGGTGATTTAGGCAAAGCGCTCAAACAAATCGACTGGGACAATCAGGAACAGGCATTGTTGAGCGCGGCTGGTTTGGTAGCGCTGTGGCGGCGAGCAGGCCAACTGCCCTGCACCGACCAAGTGTCGCTACCCACTGTGTGCGGTGCTGACGCACAACCCGGTTGTAACGAAACGGCTGCAGGTCATCTGGAACTGATGCTGCAAGGACATTACAGCAAAGTGCTGCCGGAATGGTTGACGGCACTCACTCAGGCCGGCAAGCAGGCACCCGCACGCTGCTTGCCGGAACTGCTCGAAGCCGGGCGGATAAGATCCGGTTTACGGGATTTGATCGTGCCGGTGTTGGGTCAACGTGGGCGTTGGTTGGCCGAACACAATCCTGACTGGCATTACGCGATAGAACACAACGATGAAAGCATCTGGGAGACCGGCACCCGCGAGCAACGTTTGACTTTTCTGCGAGGCATGCGACAACAGACACCGGCGCGTGCACGAGAACTGTTAAGTGCACACTGGTCGCGGGAATCTGCTAAAGAGCGGGCTGCTTTTTCTTGGCGTTTTAATCATGCACTTGGACATGACGGACGAACCGTTTCTTGAACAGGCCCTGGACGACCGCAGCAAAGAAGTGCGCCGCACCGCTGCCGAGTTGCTTGCACAGTTGCCGGATTCCAGACTGGTTCAACGCTTAAGTGAGTGCGCCGTACAGTTGTTGCATATTCAGCTCGGCAAAGAGCTGAAGCGGGACAGCATTCACGTTGAGCCACCGCCCGCAGATAATCCGGATTGGCTACGGGATGGTATCGATCCTAAATCAGACCGTCCGCATCAAGGTCTAGGTGAACAGGCATGGCGACTCGCACAAATATTGAGCACAGTGCCGCCTGCTCGTTGGTGTCGGCAATGGGATAAGCTCCCCGCCGACATCGTGCAGGCGACTCGCGGCAACGAATGGCGGCAAGCGCTATTAGTCGGCTGGGCTAGGGCCGCTCTGCATCACCGGGATGTCGCTTGGGCGGAAACGTTATTGTCTGAATTGCCGGACGATTGGGCCGAAGTTAAGGAATTACAGCACCTTCTGCCGCCAGCCCACCGCGAGGCTTATGTATTCAAGCTGCTAGAGCAGTTGCCTGTGACCAATGGACGCGTCTTGAGTGCGCTGGACAGCATACCGGTTTGGAGCGAACGCTTAGCTCGAACCGTGTTGACACAATTACGTGAGCGTATGACCACCGCCAAGGCGACCGAATGGCGACTGCGTGCCGTGCTGGACTATTTCGCACAACACGCACCTCCTGAACTTTCAGCGGAGGCAGTTGCTGCTTGGCCGGTTGATTCCCCGGTATGGGCGCTTTGGGAGTCTGCGGTACACGAAGGGCTTGCTTTGCTGTGCTTTCGTCGTGACATGTTGGCGGCTATTCAGCAGGATTAATATAAAAAAAGGGATCACACGAACCTTAGGGGTGACCCGAATGGTTGGACAACTCAGCTGACAACACCAGACAAATCTTCATAAAGATCGCTGATCTGCGGGTAGCGATCAGCAGGTTTTTTCGCCATCGCTTTCAAGATAATCCGTTCCAACTCTGCAGAAATGGTAACGCCGGTTTGGCTGGGTTGGGGGGGCTTGTCCTGTATGTGTTGCAGCGCGATGCTGAGGGCCGTGTCGCCGTCGAACGGCAATTTTCCAGAAAACATCTCGTACAGCACCACACCGGTGGAGTAAATGTCGCTGCGAGCGTCCAAGGCTTTCCCATCGGCTTGTTCGGGACTCATGTAATGCGGAGTGCCCATGACTAAGCCGGTGCGCGTAATCGCCACCGAGTCGGCCAGGCGGGCGAGACCGAAATCCATCAACTTACAATTACCTTTGGGATCGACCAGCATGTTCTGTGGCTTGATATCCCGATGTATCACGCCTTGTTCGTGAGCAGCGGCTAGCCCGGAACAAATTTGCTTCGCAAGGTGAAGGCCAGGACCCAGCGGCATCAGCCTACGCTGCTTCAACAGCACTTTCAGGGTAACGCCTTCCACATATTCCATGGTGATGAAAAAACCGGACCGACTTCGCCGAAATCGAAAGTACGCAGCACGTGCCGATCGGTAATGCGGCGGGCTAGTTTGATTTCCTGTTTGAAGCGTCCAATGCGAGAGGATCTCGTTGGATCACTTCATGGATGAATGGTTTTAATGGCCAGCTTCTCATCCAGCTTCCGATCATGGGCGAGGTACACCGTCGCCATCCCGCCGGAACCGAGCGTTTTTATAATTTCATAGCGATCTTGAAAAACTAGGCCGGGCGTTAAGTCGGCGTAGGACGATGGTGCAAACGGCGCCGATGGGGTGACAGACAGGGGGCGTCCAGACGCGGGATTCGCGTCCTGGATAGGTAACTGGCGCAAATAATCCTCCATTTCAGCTTTCTGACGCAATTCGACTAACATCCTTGCGAAGGCGCGGGTTAATAAGCCGGTCTCGTCGTTGGGTGCTGAAGGGATTGGGGCATCGAAATTTCCATCGGCTACTGCTTCGGTTAATCTCACCAAAGCAGTGATGGGACGGGTAATTCGCCGAGCCAGCCAAAAAGCCACTAGCGAGGCCAGCAGTAAAGCGCCTAGGCTCACATAAATCACCGTTTGTCGGATCTGCCGGTAAACCGCCATCTCCCGATACAACGAGCGTGAGCCGACGAATAGCCCGATGCGGTTGCCGGAAGCCGAGACCAGTGGCACAGCGATCACAGTGCTGCGATCGTGTTCATCCAAGGCGACTTCCAACGGTCCCACACTACGTTCTGTTAGGGAATCACTATCGATGATGGTTGGATGCACGATGAGATTTTCGCGCAAAGCATCGGCTTCCAAACCGGTTAAGGTGGTCGCGGCGGTTGCCCAACCCTGCGGGGTTTGTATCAGAATGGTTGCATCGGTATGGGTGGCGATTTTCGCGGCAGTAGCGAAGGTCATATTAACGGGATACGCAAATACCAGTGCTCCGACCACATTGATTCCCCGCTCCCGTACCGGCGCTGCGCTCATCAGTAACAATTGCTTTCCTTTGCGGGCGAATCCCCAAGCGGCCTGTCCATTCAGGGGTGCGCCGAACAGCGGTGACCGGTCGGCTAAATAGACTCCTGTTTCGGTGACCCTGTCGGTGCGGGCAATGAGTCCGCCCCGCGCGTCGAGCGCCATGACATAGTCTACGGCGGCAAGCACGCTTTGCCGTTTCGCCTGTAAATAATCCAACACGGTCTTATGATCGGTTTGAGTCAGGGCGGCGACGGTGTTCGGATCATCGGCTAACTGGCCAACCGCCGTTTGCGCCTGCGCCAGCTGGCCAGCTAAGAAGGTGCGGAAGCTGTCTCCGGCAGTTTTCATGCCGTTGTCGATGGTTTGATAGGTAATCGCCGTGGCGCGGACCTGAATAGCGGCTAACGCTGCTGCCAGGCTAACTAACACCAGCAGAAAGATGGCCAGGAAAATTTTGTACCGTAGCGAAAAACCGGTTTGATCGTGCCCGACCCGATGTTGCGATGCTTTCGGGATAGACTCCGGCCTCACAAGATCAAGGCCAACGGTTTCAGTATTGCTCGCCATTACTGGGTTTGGCGTAGGGTTGACCAAACTTGTTGAGGTGAGAACGGGGTTTGAATCCTCGCGCGTCGACCCTGAGCAACAGTCCTGCTACAGTCTGATCGTCGATGCGCACCGCTGGGTGCTGTTGCTCGCCGGCTTTTTCTTCCCATGTTTTGAGCAGATAGGTTCCCTGAGGCACCGCTTCGATCACGAACCTTCCTGTCGAGTCGGTCAGCGCATGATACGGGTGTGCGATTACATGAATGAAACCCACCATCCGCGAATGAATATTGCAATAGACTCGAACCAATCCCGGTTGCTCGAACTTGACGGATTTAACGGTGCCGGCGTCGTACAGTCCCAGATCGAACTGATTACCGCTGGAGAGGGAGAATACGTTGTGGGAAATCGGGTCCCGGTTGGGAAATTCGACTGTGGTGCCTACTGGGACTACCAGCAATCCGGGTCGAAACTCCTTGTTTTCGGAAGCCATTGAGAATTGACCGTCCCGGCCGTAAGTCCCAGGTACCTGCTGACTGCTAACGCCGACCAGCCAAACGATAACCTGAGCTGCATCTTGACGTTTGTTTTCGCCCGCATCAGTGATTTCGACCCGGCCGGATAGCCCGGTAGCCTGTGCACCGATTGCCCACA
>JAAUQA010000336.1 GCA_012032855.1 Candidatus Competibacteraceae bacterium | reverse complement strand
TAACTCAACATTGACTGGATGATATTTTGCCGCGGCTGCGAAGGCTGCTGTCAAACTGTCGTTGAATTGGTCGATGGTGATGAATTTGCCCCGCGCTTGCTCCATCTCTTTTTTTAGCTGTTCTAATTGCTCAGTAACGGCGAGTGTTTGTTGTTGAGAGTGATTAATCGCCTGCGCGTCCTGGTCATGAAAAGCGCTGAGCTGTTGTAACGCGGTTTCTAGTAAGGCATTTTGTTGATTTATGGCACTGATCTGGTGTTGGGCTGCACTAAGCTGTTCATGCAAACGGTCGATGTCTTGCAGCAACCTTGAACGGGTTTCTTGCAACTCCATTCTGACCGTGTTCCAGGGGCGAATCCTGTCATAGAGTGTATCGATTGCTTCCCAATCGAATCGGTATGGGGACAGCAAATAAGCGCACGCCACCAGCACTAAAACAAGTAAAAGAATGATTGGTCTTTTTAACATCGGGTATGCGTAACTGGTTGGTTACGGGGCCAGCGTGGCTTTAAATTAGCTGGCAGTGTGGGAGAGATAAGCTAACCAATCTCGGCGGGAATCGCCGAAGACTAAAAAGGGCGGGTTGAGCAAAGAGTCTTTGTTGTATTGCAAGCGGTTACCGTCAGTGGCGACGACTCGCCCCCCCGCTGCTCGACAATACATTGCGCGGCAGCGGTGTCCCACTCCCAAGTCGGCCCTAAGCGAGGATAAACGTCCGCGCAGCCTTCGGCGACCAAGCAAAGCTTGAGTGAGCTGCCCACTGCAATAAACGTGTGTTCCCCCAGACCTTCGGCGAAGGCTTTAACTGCGGCATTACCATGGGAGCGGCTGCCAACGATACATAACGGTTGATTATTCGCGACCGGTCGTGTGGTTATCAATCGTGGCGAAAATCCTGGTTCTTGGCGGGTTGCAGATCCGTTAGCAGCGGAGTAGCAGACTTGCGTTGCAGGTACATAAACTACCCCTAAAACCGGTTCATGGCCTTCAATCAGAGCAATGTTGACGGTAAATTCGCCGTTGCGTTTGATGAATTCTTTGGTCCCATCCAATGGATCTACCAACCAAAAGCGCTTCCATTGGGCACGTTCGGTGAACGGTAAACTGACGGATTCCTCAGATAAGATCGGGATGTCCGGGGTTAAGGACTGCAGCCGTTCACAGATAATGTGATGTGACGCTGTGTCGGCTGCCGTTAATGGACTGGTATCGTCTTTTTGCTCGACGGCGAAACTGGTGGCGTAGATTTCCATAATGCGCAAACTGGCCTCGGCAGCAATGTTCGCTACCGGTCCTAACAGCTGCGCGACTTCAATAGACATAGGAAGCCGAGAGCTGCGGGCTAGAGCTTTTCCTTGATGCGAGCCGCTTTTCCTTCACGACCTCGCAAGTAATACAGTTTTGCCCGTCGCACATCGCCACGACGCTTTACCGTGATCGCGGCGATCGTCGGGCTATAGGTTTGGAAAACCCGCTCGACCCCTGCGCCATGGGAAATTTTGCGCACGGTGAAGGCGGAGTTCAAACCCCGGTTGCGTATGGCAATGACGACGCCTTCGAAAGCCTGCAGTCGTTCGCGGGTACCCTCTTTAACCTTGACCTGCACTACGACGGTATCACCCGGCGCAAACGGGGGTATTTCACGCGTCATCTGTTCGTTTTCTAGTTGTTCGATAATATTGCTCATGATGCAATCCTCTAGTCATCCGAGGAGACACTATGGACTCCGGAAGAGTTTTCGTTATGTGCCTGAATGAATTCGTCCAATAATGCCTGTTGCACCGGCTCCAAGCTGAGTCGTGCCAATAAGTCTGGACGCCGTAGCCAAGTTCGCCCCAGCGATTCGCGCAACCGCCAGCGCGCAATAGCCGTATGATCGCCGCTCAATAACACCGCCGGCACCGGTGCACCGTCGATTTCCTCGGGGCGCGTATAATGCGGGTAATCCAGTAAACCGTCCATGAAGGAATCCTGTTCGGCTGATTGGTTGTTCCCTAACGCGCCTGGCAACAATCGGGTGATGGCATCAATCAATACCATCGCCGCCAGCTCACCGCCGCTTAATACGTAATCTCCGATGGACCATTCTTCGTCCACTTCGGCGGCGATCAGACGCTCGTCGATTCCTTCATAGCGCCCCGCTAATAAAATCAGGCGGGGTTGACAAGCTAATTCACGAACCGCCGATTGTTCCAGCAAACGCCCCTGTGGTGACAGGTATAAGGTAGGCCCAGGCACACTTGTGGCTTGCCTCACCCGTTGTAACGTGTCCCGCAAGGGTTGTACTTTCATGACCATCCCGGGTCCGCCTCCATAGGGACGATCATCGACTGTGCGATGGCGATCATGCGCAGCGTCGCGCGGGTTCCAGAGAGTCAGATCCATCAGTCTCTTTTCACAAGCTCTACCGGTGATGCCACCCTGCATTAAGGGTGCGAACAGCTCCGGAAACAGCGTGATCACATCAATCCGCATCAGACTCAACGCTAGAACTGGGGATCCCAGTTTACTCGCATTACACGTTGCTCTAAATCTATTGAGACGATGATCTTGCCTTTTATAAAAGGTATTAACCTTTCCTGCTTGTTTCTGACGACGATCACATCATTGGCGCCTGTCTCGAACAGATAAGCAATGTTACCGAACTCTATATCGTCCTGGTTGATGACCCGCAGCCCAATCAAATCGCTCCAGTAGTATTCGCCCGGAGCTAAAGTCGCCAACTGTTGACGCTGCACGGCAATAGTTTGACCCAATAGCTCGACGGCTTTATTGCGATCATCATAGCCGGAAAACTTAGCGACAATCCCTTTGCCCTGGGCACGGCCTTCCTCAAGAGTTTGCGGTTGCCAGTCATTATCCCGACCGAGATAAAGCGGTTTGTAATTGAAGATGTCGTTGCGATCCTGAGTATGGGAAAACAACTTTACCCAACCGCTTATGCCATACAAACCGACCACTCGCCCCAGCACGACCCAATCAGAGGGTGGAGTAGGGTCAGTCGGCACTGCTTTGCGCGGTTGCCCGGCGCTGTTCTTTAAGCAAACTAGCAACCCGCTCGGACGTTTGCGCGCCCTGGCCAAGCCAATAGCGTAACCGGTCATGATTGAGGTTTACTCTGATCTCTTGCCCGCGGGCAACAGGATTGAAAAACCCCACTTTTTCGATGTATCGTCCGTCACGTCGATTACGGCTGTCCGTAACCACAACATGATAGAATGGACGCTTTTTAGCGCCCCCACGAGCCAAGCGTATGGTAACCATGCGCTAAATTAACCTCTTTCAGTTCCGTTCGACGGCGTTGAGCCGGTGAAAATAAACGATCAATAATACGCGATTTTTTTCGAAACGCGAATTCTACGCATGATTGCGGGTAATTTAAAGACCACTTCATTCTTTGCGCACCGACAGGATCGGATGGGGCTGTACTCGAAATTCACCTGTGACTTGAGGATAACTAAAAGATGAGTCAAACCCTGCCTGACAGTATGCAAGCGATCACAATTACCACCCCGGGTGGCCCTGAAGTATTGGCACTGAGTTCACGGCCCTTACCTAATTTGGATACTGATGAGGTATTGATTCGGGTGGCTGCTGCCGGGGTTAACCGCCCGGATTGTTTGCAACGACAAGGGAGCTATCCGCCGCCGCCAGGGGCATCGGATTTGCCCGGTTTGGAAGTGGCGGGAACTATTGTTGCAATTGGTTCAAACGTCAAAGACTGGCAGGTAGGCGACACTGTTTGCGCGTTATTAACAGGCGGTGGCTATGCTGAGTATTGCGTAGCTCCTGCTGCTCAGTGTCTACCGATACCGAGCAACATGACATTCCTCCAAGCAGCGGCGCTGCCGGAGACGTTTTTTTACAGTGTGGCAAATGTTTTTGACCGCGCGCGGTTGCAGCCCGGCGAAACGTTGTTGGTGCATGGCGGTACCAGCGGCATCGGTACGACGGCGATTCAATTAGCACATGTTTTAGGCGCACGCGTTTTCACAACTGTTGGGGCGGCCAATAAAGTAGATGCCTGCAAAGCTCTAGGAGCAGATCTAGTCATCAATTATCGGGAATCTGATTTTGTCCCTATAGTGCGCGAGGCAACTCAAGGGCGAGGTGTGGATGTGATACTGGACATGGTTGGCGGCGATTATGTGCAACGCAATCTCAGTGCCCTAGCGGTAGAAGGACGCCTGGTGCAGATCGCCTTCCTACGAGGAGCTAAAGTAAACTTGAATCTGGCGCCTATCATGATGAAAAGGTTGAGCTTCACCGGCTCCACCCTGCGCGCCCGTCCGATTACAGAGAAAGCGCCTATCGCTCGTGCTTTGCGAGAAAGAGTATGGCCACTATTGGAGGCAGGCCAAATAGCGCCGGTGCTTCATCGGGTTTTCCCATTAGAGCAAGCTGACGAAGCCCACGCCATGATGGAATCGAACCAGCATATCGGTAAGCTGGTTTTGCAAGTCAGGCCGACGGAAGAAGTTGGGTAAGTTTGATTTTATATAGCGTGTTCAGATTGTTAGTGTTGTTGTTTATTGATAATGAAAGTGGCAAATATAAAAACCATGTTAAGGGGGGTTTACAAAGTGAAAGGAGAGTCACTAATATTGTTCGTCTTGGCCGAACGCGCCGAGCTGTTCTTTAACAGATCACTAAGTAGTTTGTGTGGGCGCTTTACGAAGAGCCGATGG
>JAAUQA010000335.1 GCA_012032855.1 Candidatus Competibacteraceae bacterium | reverse complement strand
GAACACTTACGGCAAACCGATAATACTGGAGGTAGCTTGGCGTTATCCCGGCGATGTCAAGGAGCTACTGGATTGTCGCAAGCCTCTCCAGGCCCTACGTGTCGCGATACAGCTTGGCGCGGCGGAAGCCGAACCCAGCAGCCGAGGTCAAGCCCGGCAGCTCTACGAAGCTTGCCTGACGCGATTACAGGAACCGTTACTCAGAGGTTATATCCAACAACAATTAGGAGCGCTGGAGGAAACGGAACAGTTGCAGACCGAATTGCGCGGTTTGAACCAAACCTTGTCTAAGAAAAACAGCAAAGGGTAGCGCTGCAGAAAAAATTCTCAGCCCTGGAAGCCGAAGCTAAACAACAAGAAAATATGCAGTCTAAAGGGGGGATTAAAGCAGAAGATGCACAACCCCAGCAAGAGGAATCGCAGCCCAGAATACGGGAATTAGAGGAGCAGGTACGTACCCTTGAGGCCCAACTGCAGAGTTTGACCTCTATCGAACAGAAGCTGAACCAGGAGGAGCAACAGGCAACTCCATGAAATTTGTTACATGCGATATTTTGCTGGTTGACGACGACCCCGATCTATTAAGGTTGTTATCCTTGCGCTTGCGGGCCAGCTACCAAGTAGAAACCGCCGACAGTGGGGAAGCGGCACTGGCCTGTTTGGCCACACTACAACCCCGCTTGATCATCACCGACCTACGGATGGCTGGTCTGGACGGATTGGCGTTATTTCAAGCACTGCAACAGCAGCATTCACACATCCCCGTCATTATTCTGACCGCGCACGGCACCATTCCGGAAGCGGTTAAAGCCACTCAGGCCGGGGTCTTCGGTTTTCTGAGCAAACCGTTTGACAGCACCGAGTTACTGGGGCAAGTGCAGCAAGCGTTGGCTTTAAATGGATCGCCCAGCGCGCAAACCCAGGATAAATGGCGTGATGAGATCATTACCCGCAGCCCGCGCATGGAAGCGGTGTTGATTGAGGCTTGGCGTGTCGCACAAAGCGGCGCAAACGTGCTGATTATTGGGGAAAGCGGTACCGGCAAGGAATTGTTTGCGAAGGCGGTCCACCGCGCCAGTACCCGTGGTGAGCGGCCGTTTCTAGCACTCAACTGCAGCGCTATACCGGGCGAGTTGTTGGAATCCGAACTGTTCGGTTACAACAAAGGCGCTTTTACCGGCGCGATAAGTTCGCATCCCGGTCTGTTCCAGGCGGCGACGGACGGCACGTTATTTCTCGATGAAATCGGCGATATGCCGTTAACCCTGCAAGCCAAGCTGTTACGCGCCGTGCAGGAGCGCCAAATCCGGCCGCTGGGTTCGACCCAAACGGTGGATGTCGATGTGCGCATCATTGCCGCCACTCATCGTGATCTCGAAGTCATGATGGAACAGGGTGAATTTCGCGAGGATTTGTTTTACCGACTGAGCGTGGTCGTATTGCACCTGCCCCCGTTAAGAGATCGGCGCGAGGACATTCCGGTCCTGGCCAATCACTTTTTAGCCCAGCTGAGTATAAGGGACCAACGTACGCTGACGGGTTTTTCTCCGGAAGCTATGGAATGCCTGATCAGTGCCCCCTGGCCGGGTAATGTGCGTCAGCTGAGTAACGTAGTGGAGAACTGCGTGGCATTATCGTCCACCGCATTGATACCGCTTGCGCTGGTCAAGAAAGCCCTACGGGATAAAACCGGCGAACTGACTCCGTTAGCGGAAGCGCGGCAACATTTTGAGCGGGATTATCTGGTTCGGTTGCTGAATATGACCAGTGGCAATGTGGCTAAGGCTGCGCGCTTGGCACAACGCAATCGTACTGAGTTTTACAAACTATTAAACCGGCACCAGCTCGATCCGCGCCTTTTCAAGGGCCTGGATTAAACCGGTGCCGGCCGTTATCGTCATGGCTGTCGACACGAAACTTAGTGCCTATTATTCGGCAACGGCAGCCTGATACTCCTGAACGCTGATGGCACCGTCGCCATTGACGTCAGCGGTGGCAAAATCCAGACCTTCAACCGTAGCTGCTTCTTCAGTGCTCACCACACCGTCTTTGTTGATATCAACTTCCTCAAACGTCATGGCCGCAAAGGCGGTACCGGAAGCGAGAGTCAACGCAGCTAAAACAGGTAGCATTTTATTCATGGATTACTCCTAATCAGTTGATGTGATACTACAGATTAAGCACTAGGCTTGATGTGGTCTTTAACAAATCCTATGCCTATTCCAGAAAAATAAATACATACAATAACCTACATTTTTTAGTCGATTATCGATTCGGTCTCTATTGGTGATGGAAAGAAAAAAACAGATAAACCCGTCGTTGTCTGGCGACGGTTTTCAAACCGGTCGCTCAGAAGACTGATTGTAAAAAATATTTTTGTCGCCAATCAGGACAATCACGTCAACTAGGGGGAATACCTTCAGCATTGCTTAGAATTGCCAATCAAGCGCTGTTACAATGCCGCGCGTAGCTTCAAGCACATAGCGCCGGGTTTTTTAAGGTGAATCTATTTATCTGGCCCATCAGGGTATATTACGAGGACACCGACAGTGGTGGGGTGGTTTACTACGCCAATTATCTTAAGTTTTTGGAGCGGGCACGCACGGAGTGGTTACGTAGCCTTGGCTTCGAACTTGATGCGCTAGGCCGGGAGGAAGGCATTATGTTTGTCGTGCGTGCCCTAACTCTCGATTACCATCGGCCCGCGCGCTTCAACGAACTATTGCAGGTCCGCACTCGACTTACCCATACAGGAAAAGCCAGTTTGCTGTTTGAGCAACACATAGAACGCGGACGCGGTGCGGAACAGGACTTGCTGTGTACCGGGCGCAGTAAAGTGGCTTGCGTTGCCACGGACTCTTTCAAACCGAGGCCGGTTCCTCGAAGCATATTAACGGAGATTTTCGATGACAGCTGAGTCGTCGTCTTTCTGGGGCCTGATCGCCGAAGCCAGCATCATCGTGCAATTCGTGATGCTGCTATTAGTGTTTATTTCCGTCACGTCTTGGTGGGTGATCTTTAAGAAATTCATGGTTTTGTCCCGGGCACGGACAGCTGCGGACGAATTCGAGGACACCTTTTGGTCCGGGATCGACCTGACTTCACTGTATAACCGCATCGAACGGCGCAAGGAAGATGTGTATGGCATGGAAGCAGTGTTTCTGGCCGGGTTCCGCGAATTTCTGCGACTCCGTGCACAACCCAATGCCGACGCGGAATCGCTAGTCGGCGGCACGCAACGCGCCATGCGCGCCGCGCTGTCGCGGGAAATCGACGATTTGGAAACCCACCTGCCGGTGTTAGCCACCGCAGGATCGGTCAGTCCTTATATCGGCTTGTTCGGCACGGTGTGGGGCATCATGAATGCGTTCCGCGCCATTGGCACCGCTCAACAAGCGACGTTGTCGCAAGTTGCACCCGGCATCGCCGAAGCCCTGATTGCAACAGCGATTGGACTGTTCGCCGCCATACCAGCGGTAATGGCCTACAATCGCTATGCCTATCACGTGGATCGATTGGAAAACCGTTACGACACTTATGGAGGAATTCGCCAACATCCTCCAACGCCAAGCGCTTAACTTACGCAGAGACCACGATGAACGCAGCTGATCCTGTTCATCAACGGTTCAGCCGAATCGTGCTGGTATTGCGAGGGCACGCATAATGGCCAAGCGCAGAGCGCATAAACGATTTATGGCAGAGATCAATGTGGTTCCCTACATCGACGTCATGCTGGTATTACTAGTGATCTTTATGGTCACCGTACCTCTGTTGCAACAGGGCGTGGAAGTCGAATTGCCCCAAGCAGCAGCGCAAAGCATCCCCAGCGAAGAACAACAGCCGCTGATACTGACCGTTGCCGCTGACGGTGGGTATTACCTGAACCTAGCCGATAATCCTCTGCAGTCGCTTGACCCCGAGGGCGTGTTTGCTGAAACTGCCGCAGTGCTACGTCTTGACCCACAACTGCCTGTATTGGTCAAAGCCGATCAATCCGTAGAATACGGCATGGTTGTTCGCGCGATGGTGTTATTGCAACAAGCCGGGGCCGACAAGGTTGGGTTGCTGACGGAGTCACCTGAGACTCAATAGGGGTCCATGAAACGATTGCTGCCGTCCGCATGGAACGATCTCTCCCAGAACACGCTGGCTACCGCGTTGGCGATTTTGTTACATATCGTGGTGGGTATCGTTCTGGTATTTGCTTTCGATTTGCCGAGCAAGGTGCTTAATTTATCTCCCGATCTTCCTGAACCCGAGGTGGTGCAAGCTACCGTGGTTGATGAAACGCGTTTAAACGCCGAATTGGAGCGGCGAGCCGAGGCCGAACGCCGGAAGCGCCAAGCTGAGGAGGACCGAAAAGCACGCTTGGCGCAAGCGGCAAGGGAAGCGGAAGAACAACGCCGGCAAGCCGAGCAGCAGGCAAAGGAGCGGGCCGAAGCGCAACGTCTTGAGGAAATTAGCCGTCAAGAGGCCGCAGCCGCAGCCGAGCGGCGTCAGGAACAGGAGCGCGCCGAGGAGCAGCAGCGACAGAAAGAAGCTGCAGAGACGAAACGCCGTGAGGAACGAGAACAGGCCGCTGAAGCCAAACGTAAGGCTGCAGAAGAGACGGAACGCAAGGCTGAAGCCAAGCGCAAAGCCGAGCAAGAAGCGAACAGGAAGCCGAAGCTAAGCGTAAGGCCGAAGCCGAAGCTAAGCGTAAGGCCGA
>JAAUQA010000024.1 GCA_012032855.1 Candidatus Competibacteraceae bacterium | reverse complement strand
TAACCTAACTAGCATATTGAACAGGAAGTCGTGTGACGTGGGATGTATTAAACTGTTTTGTAATTCGCCTTCGTCAATATCGTTATGTGGTCCATACCATAACAATGTGGGAACCTTTGTTTGCGCTTCTGGCGCCATGAAATAGGGTATCCCGTGTAGATACACACCACCTTCCCCCAAGGATTCCCCGTGGTCGCTGATATAGAGCATGGCTGCCTCGAATTGCATCTGGTTAACCTTCAGCAGTTTGATGACTTCGCTGAGAAAATAGTCGGTGTACAAAATGGTGTTGTCATAAGCATTGATGATTTCCTCCCGACTGCACTCATTTAATTGTGCGCTTTGGCAACTCGGCTGAAAACGGGCAAATGCTTCGGGTACACGCTTGTAATAGGCGGGGCCATGGCTACCCATCTGATGCAGCACGATCAGGATATCCCCGGGTTGCCTGTTGATATAGTCTTGCAGACCATCCAGCATTCCGACATCGCGACATTCTGGATTGCAAACGGGATTAACTTTTGGAGATCGGAAGTCTTCATAGGGCAGTCGATCCGCAACGCCTTTGGAACTGGAATTGTTGTCGCGCCATAACACCGATATTCCTACGCGCGCGAGAATGTCCAGCACGTCTTCTTCCTGCCTAGCTTTGGATCGGTCGAAGTCCTTGCGATCTCGCTGACTGAACATGCACGGCACAGAAATGGCCGTGGATGTTCCACAGGCGCTGACGTCGGCAAAGACCTGCAGATTGGGTTCTTCTGCCAACAACGGATTGGTTCGGCGGCTGTAACCATACAATGAAAAGTGGTCAGCACGGGCAGTCTCTCCGACTACCAGAATCATCAGTTCACGATGCGGATCCGATGCGCTGATTTGCGCATCGGGTAACACGGTTTTCAGAGTATCCGGTTTCCAATGCGACCGCCCCGATGTAATTAATTTGATCAGCGAATAAATGGGATAGGTCGGGTTACTGTGATAACGGATCGGTTTGTTTTCCCTGAAAAAGCTGGCATAGGAACTGCCGAATAGTATCAGACAGGCCACGATGATGAGCACAGATGCCGTTGCCAACTTAATGTTGAACCAGACACTCGACAGGCCCGAACGGTGAACAACGGGCCATAGAACGATGATCACGCTGGGCAAAATCCCGCCCAATGCGAGATAAGCAAGAAACTTCCAGGTCAACAGACTAGCCGCTTCACTGGGATTGGTCTCAAGCACGTTGATCAGCATGGTGTCGTCAATCACTACGCCGAATTCATTAGAATAATAGGCTGTCACTGCGCTGATGAGCACTAGTGTGACCAGCCAGGGTTTAAGTGCATACCGGTTATTGAACGGTAGTGACAACAATACGATTACCGTACACAGCACCACCCCGAGACTGGCCAGAAAGAAGAAATTGTCGCCGAAGGGGAATGCAGCCTCGGCTTTCGAGAAAAACAATCCGTTAGCGAAAAGAACCAATGCTAATGATATGACTAGTATTAAAAGGGTGGACGTAATGCGACGAACAAACAACTTACTTTCCTTCATACAAAGTTTGAGGTCTGTTGACGCGGGCACGCAGCGTCGCCCGCTGGAGAGAAGTGTTATGCGGGCTACTCTCACCTACTCTTTGTTCCCAGCCCGCATCTTCCCGAGCAGAAGGATTTTCATGTCTCCGTTTGCTCGAAAGTTTGTGAACAGCAGATAGGGCGCGAGCACCATCTGGATAGCACAATTCATCGACCGCCGTGCTTCCGGCCTAGTTGGCTTGAGATGTCTGTGGTTACTAGTCGATGAAGCGTCGAATACGACCGACTCGCTACACATCGCACATAGCCTTGTGTTAGCGAATCGTTATAAATCCCCAAAGGCCCCTGTTGCAGAACGCACATGCCGCAAAACCTCGAACCTAACTCTCACTCACAAGACCTGAAGGTTGAATTTTCTCCTTATCCAACGACGTCCAACCCCAATCAGCCAAAATACTAAACAACGCCGGAACCACCAACAACACCAACACCGTCGAAGCCAGTAATCCAAACACGATACTTGTCGCCAACGGGATAAGCACCTGAGCCTGTAGACTACGCTCCGAAAGCAGCGGAATCAGCCCGGCTATCGTGGTTAGCGAGGTCAGCAGTACGGCCCGGAACCGCTCGCGGGTAGCGAGCTTAGCAGCCTCCGGTACCGAATGTCCTTCGCGGGCACGCAACTTCAGAAATTCCACCAGCAGAATCGAATCATTCACCACAATACCGGCCAGCGATACAAAACCCATCATGCTGGGCATGGACACTTCCAACCCCATCGCCAGATGGCCCCAAATTACCCCGATTAACGACAGCGGAATGGCAACCATCACCACTATAGGTTCAATATAACTGCGAAACAGAAAGCTCAGCAGAATAAAAATCCCCGTCAAGCCGACTAGAAAACCACGCAGCAGCGACGAACCGGTGGTGGCGCTTTCCTTACTTTGACCTTCTAGGCCCACGCTCACTGACGGATAACGCTGCATCAAGTCAGGTAGTAACTGAGCGCGAGTAGCGGCGACAATCTCGGAAGCATTCGCAAACCGGCTGTCCACATCTCCTTGCACAGTGACGGTGCGCAAACCGTCAATCCGTTGGATACGGGCGAACCCCCGCTCCAGTTCCAACGTGGTGACTGCCCCTAAAGGAACTTGCGCGCCCACTGGCAGTTGTTACCCGAAAGTCTTCTAAATCTATCAAGCTATTTTGGTCCAACTCCCGCAACCGCACGTCCACTTCGTAAGACTCGACACCCACCTGAATTTCCTTAGCCGTAGTGCCGAAAAACGCCGCGCGCAATTGTTGGGCGATCGTCGAGGCATCCAGCCCCAACGCCAACGCGCCTTCTCTGAGTCGCAGCCGCAATTCAGGTTTGCCGGGGCGCAAATTGTCGCTGAGATCGAACACGCCTTGATAACGACCCAGCCAGTTCTGCAGCTCCAAAGACGCCGCTTTGAGATCATCCAGATTGGGACCGCTCAGCCGGATATCAATGGCTAGTCCACCCGGACCGATCTGCGGTTCCTTGTAATTGAGGCTGATCACGTCGGGCACAGCGCCGGTTTCCTCGCGCCAACGGTTCAGCACATCGTCCAACTGGCCGGTGCGCACTTCGGCGTTGAGTAGATCGGCCGTCACGGTCGCCACATGCGGCCCCGTTTCGTTAGCGTCCTGGTTCTGGTTAAACCGGATGTTGATGCTTTGCACCAGCCGTTGTTCCTCGGGTTGGGATGGCGAGAACTCATCGTCTACCCGCTGGAGCGCGTTGACCACCCGTTCCACCACCCGTTCGGTACGCCACAACGGCGTGCCCTGCGGGAGCAAAATACGTGCTTCGATGGTATCTCCTTCAATGTCCGGAAAGGCGCGAAATTTGAGTTGGCCGCTGGCAATCATGCCGATGGAGACGATGAACAGCGCGATAACCAGGCCGACGAATAGATACCGCCACTGAATAACCCAATCCACGGTCGCCCCGAGAGCACGTTGGCGAACGACCTCCAGTCCTTGTTCAAAGCGCTGCCGAAAACGGCTGGTGCCTTGCGAATGGGCATGTTGTAAGGAATGCAGCAAATGATGGGGAAGAATCAGAAAAGCCTCCACATAACTCACCGTCAGCACCAGAATCAGCACCACGGGAATCACCCGCAACACCTTGCCGATGTCTCCCTCCAGAAACGCCAGCGGTCCGAACACCGCAACGGTGGTGAGAAAGGAGGCCAGGACGCCCGGTGCGACCTGTCGGGTACCGTCAACTGCGGCTGCCAGCGCGGTTTTACCTTTGCGCAGATGGGTGGCGATGTTCTCGGAAATCACAATGGCGTCATCCATCAACAACCCGAGCGCGATCAACAAAGCCACCATGGTCAGCATATTGATCGAGTAGCCGAATACGGACATGAAGAACAATCCGCCCAGAAACGACACCGGCAAGCCCATCGCAACCCAAAAGGCAAAGCGCAGCCGGAAGAACAGCCACATCACCAGAAACACCAGAAGCAAGCCCTGTATTCCGTTCTTGGTCAACAGTTGCAATCGGTCGCGGACGATGGACGATAGGTTTTGGGTGAGCGCAAACTCCACCCCCGGCGTAGCCCGTTGCCGTTCCTGATCCAGAAAAGCTTGAACGCTGTCCATGACCGTGAGGGTGTCCTCGGCCTTGGTTTTGGTGATTTGCAATAGCGCCGCCCGGCGACCGTTGAATAAACTCTTTTCCTCATCCAACTCAAATCGGTCGGTAATGGTAGCGATATCGCCCAGCCGCACTTCCGCGCCGCTTTGGCCGCTGACCACCACGAGGCTGGCCAACTCCGCCGGGGAACGGCGTTGATCGGTAAACCGGATTAGTAATTCACGATCCCGCGTTTTGAGACTGCCCGCCGGCAAATCGATGCTTTGGCGGGCGATGGTGTCGGCAATATCGTTGGGGCTCAGCCCGTATTGGCGCAATGCCTGAGCGGGTACGGCAATGCGCAGCTGGCGTTCCGAGAATCCTTTGATGGTCACCTGGGACACTGCTGGTAATTGTTGTAACCGGCGTTTCAAATCCTCAGCGTAGGCTTTCAAATCGTTTTCCGCCATCGGCCCGGTCACTGCGATGGAGACCACTTGGTCGGTACGCCCCAACTGTTTAACGATAGGTTGTTCGGTCTGCTCCGGAAAGTTATTGATGGCTTCCACTTCGGTCTTCACGTCATCAAGGAAGCGCGCGACATCGCCACTTTCGGTCATTTTGACGACGGCTACACCCGCCCCTTCCTGAGCATTACAACGCACTTCTTCTACATCGTTGATGGCATCGACGGCATCTTCCAGTCGCTGGCATATCGCTTCTTCCACATCCAGCGCGCTGGCTCCCGGATACGGCACTCGCACTTCCACTTCCTGGGCTGCGAAGTCGGGAAAGGTTTCTCGTTTGAGGGTGGGCAGGGTCACGATGCCGAGTATCAGCAAGAACAGCATCAACAGATTGGCGGCGGTGGGATGGGCGGCAAAATAGGCGATCACTTGGGAATCTCCTCACCGGCAGCTTCGCGCAGCAATAACGCCAGCGCCTCTTCATCCGGCACCGGCTGCAACAACATGCCTTCGATAGCCGGGACCAGATCGGAAATCACCACCTGATCATCGGCTTCCAATCCCCTCCCGATGACCACGAATTCCGGCTGGGTCAGCTGTACTGTCACCGGTCGCAGCGCCAACCGATTCTCGGCGTTGATGAGATAGACAGTGTCGTTATGCAGAGCGGAGCGGGGAATCACTAATTGGTCGGGACGCGGCCGACCACGTAATTCCACTTCCACAAACATCCCTTTGAGCAGCGGTGGGCGCACACCGGGTTGCAGATCTTTATAAGGATCGTCCACTTCCACGATCACCCCGACGGTACGGGTCTGGGTATCGATAGTATCGCTGAAACGGGCCACACGGCCTTCCCACATGACCTGCATCGGTTCGTTGCGCAGCCACACTCGCGCAGACAAGCCGAGTGTCTCACGCAGTGCCTTGTCCACTTGGGGGGTTAGGGAAAGAATCTGTTCAGAACGGATCAAGGCGCTCATTCGTCCCGTAGGGAGCTGAGCGGCAACCTCGGCCACGGCGATGTCGTCGATCACCGCGAGCACATCGCCCTGGCGGACAAATTCAGATTCTTCGATTTTGACTTCAGCGACCCGGCCGGTGAAAGGAACGGTGATCGTGGTACGTTGCAGGTCTCGTTCGGCGCTTTGCAGTTGGCTCTGAGAACGGGCCAACTGGGCTTCCAGCAGGCGACGCTCGGCGGGAATCAAATTCAGGGTATTTTGCAGTGATTGCAGCGTCTGGCGTTGTGCAAGTGTGTTGCGTTCCTCTTGATCCAGAGCGGAACGAGTCACAGTGCCTTTATCAGCCAATTGGCGCATCCGTGTTAACTCTTTTTCGCTTAACGTTAACGCTTCTTTCTCGATAGCCAGGGAGGCGCGAGTATTGGTTTCCCTGACGGCTAGCTCAGCCAGTTGCGCTTGCAGGGCTTGGATGTCAGCCTGGATTTGCGCCGCTGCCAATTCGAAATCGGTCGGGTCGATGCGCAGCAACTCCTCGCCAACGCCAAGCAGTGCACCGCGCTTAAGCTGCCGATTCAGTGTGATAATTTTGCCGCTGACTTCAGCCACCGCTTCCCAGGTTGTACCGGGTTCCACGTTGCCATAGCCGAGTGCGTGCGGAATGACCGTGGTCGCCGGTACTGTGATAGTACGGACGGGGCGGGCTTGTTCAGTGATCGGAGCTTGTTGCGGTTGCGTGGTATGTCTGACCAACCAGACGAACAAACCCACGCCTAACAGGATGGGCAATAGGATCAACCCTTTTTTCAGCCGTTCTGCCATTACTTATGCAACCTATGGTTAAGCGCTTTTCTAAAATGATTGGTATTCGATCTCGGAAACACTGAAATCGAGTTAGGATAGCGTGATCTTTTGTTTGTTCATTTATCACTCATGACCATGCTTTATGCTTTGAATATCATCCTATTCTATCGTGACAAAATTGGCTAAGTTGTCGGATAACGCCGCATCCCCCAGCCCGCCAAGGCGTTCCCTGATGCGGCAAACGCTGATCCAGATGGCGGTACGCATTGCCATTGTGGTTGCGGTTGCCACCGTCATCAGTTACTTCCATGTCAGTAACAGCCTACAAGTTCAGGCGCTGGAGCAGTTGCGCAATTACATCGAACAGCGTGGTATGCGGGAAAGCAATCTCTTTTTATGGGCGCGGGATAATTTGCTGACGTTTAAGGAAGAGTATGCACGCCGCCTTGTCGAACTCGGCGAATCTGATCCGCAAACTCGCTTCGACGACCTGTTTGTCAAATACCCGGATGGCAGTTTGCGTTTGCAGGAAGACTTGTTTGAGCAGCACAGTGTGACCGGCATCATCGGCAAATACGCCGCTATTGATGCCGCGCAGAGGCGGCAATTGGTGACCGCTTTCGACATGCTGGCCCAATACGGCCCGGCTTGGCAAAACCGCTTCGTAAACCTGTACATCACCACCCTTGAAAATGCCGTGTTGATGTTCTGGCCGGGCGAACCTTGGGGCTTACGCGCCAATTCCTGGGAGGTCTACGCCAAACTGACCCTGCATAATTCCTCAGATGATCCGGTTTTGGTTCTTGACGACAATTCCGGGGAGCGCGCAGCGATTTGGTCGGATCTGTATTTCGATTACGCCGTTAATGATTGGATGGTATCCGGCGCCGAACCCATTAATATTGATCGGCGTTATGTTGCTTCGGTAGGCCACGACATGTTGCTGAGCCAACTGATCGATCGCACCATTAACAACCGTTTGGAAGGCACTTATAACATTCTGTTTCACGAGGACGGTCGGGTGCTTGCGCATCCCCGGTATATGGATGCCATCCAGGCCAGCAGCGGCAGCTTATCGGTATCCAAGGCTGGCGATGAACAGTTGCTGCGTATTTTCAATCTGGTTAAACAGTGGCCTACCGAGGCCACCATCGTCGACAATGAGCAGGATGAGGAGTATCTCGCCGTCGCCCAACTACAAGGGCCAGGTTGGTTCTTAGTCACTGTTTTTCCCAAGGCGATCATTGCCAAACAAGCCTTCAAAACCGCGCGTCTAATCTTACTGCTGGGGGCCATTGCGCTATGGTTAGAAATCATCATGTCGTTTGTGGTGCTTAGAGAGCAAATTTCCCGGCCCCTGTCTAACTTGATGAAAGCGGCTAATCGGGTAAGCACTGGGGATTTCAATACCCGGCTGGACGAACATAGACCGGACGAGATCGGCCGGCTGGGGCACTCGTTTAACGCGATGTCCCGCGAAATCGAGGCGCGGGAAACCGTCCTCAACGAGCGTAATATCGAACTGTCCCGACTCAACCAGCAATTGGCGGAGGAGTTGGAGGAACGCAACCGCGCCGAGCAAGAAATCATCCGTCAACGCGAAGCCTTGCATCAGAGCGAAAAACTCAATGCGCTGGGTTCGTTGCTGGCCGGTGTCGCTCATGAACTCAACAATCCGCTGTCGGTTGTGGTAGGACGGACGATCATGCTGGAAGAGAGCAGCGCCGAGGCCAAAACCAAAGACAGGGCACAAAAAATCCGCCAAGCTGCCGAACGCTGTTCGCGGATCGTCAAAACGTTTTTGGCCATCGCCCGTCAGCAGCCCCCGGAACGCACCCGGGTGCAATTGAACGATGTGATCAATGCGGCGGTTGAACTGATGGCGTATAGCCTACGCACCGCTGATATCCAAGTGGTACAGGTACTTGATGCCGATTTGCCGGAATTATCGGCCGACGCCGATCAATTGACCCAGGTATTCACCAATTTGGTCGTCAATGCTCAACAGGCCTTAGCTGAAGTGTCACCTCCCCGTCGTCTATCCATTTCTTCTCTTTGGCAACAGTGTAGCGGGATGGTGCGTGTCGAGATCACCGACAACGGCTTGGGGGTACCTGTTGAAATGCAATCCCGCATTTTTGAGCCGTTTTACACCACTAAACCGGTCGGTGTGGGTACCGGCATCGGTTTGTCTTTTAGTTACAGTGTCATAGCGTCACACGGCGGCAAGCTGTCCCTGGAAAACCCAGCGGAAGGCGGCGCCTCCTTTGTCATTACCCTGCCGGTTCTGAAAGACAATACGCCTATCTCGGCGGACTCGGTTGACGTAGTCGACGAGGCACGACCACATGCCGTGTTAGTCGTTGATGATGAGGTGGATATTGCCGAATTACTCGGCGAGATCTTGGCCCGTGACGGTCATCGCATTGATGTCGCCGCTAGCGGCAATGCCGCGTTGCGGAAGATTCATGGGCGCGATTACGATTTGATACTCAGCGATTTAAAAATGCCCGACTTGGATGGTCCCGGCCTGTTTGAGCAACTGCAACAGTCCCACCCGCATTTGCTGGAACGGGTAATATTTGTTACGGGAGATACATTAGGCGTAGCGGCGAGAGAATTTTTACATCGCACCGGCCGACCCTTAATCGAAAAACCCTTCATACCCGATGAGGTGATGCAGATCGCGAGGCAGGTATTGAATCAAAAACGGACGGATGCATGAAGGGTTCATCTCTCCGACAGATGTCAGCGCTGTTAGCTGGACGGGGACGACACCGAATCCCAGCCAATCGGACTGTCATTAGGCACGGTCAGAGCGGCCATCCCACTATCCCCAAGCACGACGGCGTGATGAATAGTGGTGACTAACCGGTTGCTTCGTGGCAGGGGAATATCGTCGACGGTTGCGGTACCTACCGCCAGTCGCAGTGCCCAATAAGGCAGAATCACGTCGCTGAGACAGGCCATGTTGATGCCGCCCGACATCCGGGCGTTGATCTCTAAAAAACACTGCTCACGGCTGCCGTCAGGCAGGATCCGCTCCCGCGTCTGGATATTGACCAAGCCGTTTAGACCGAATATCCGGCACAGTTGGGCAGCGATGGCTTCGCCTTCGGGATTGTCTTCAATCAGTTCAAATCTACCCTGAGCAGCCTGCGGTTTAAGGCGCGTGACGCTGCGCACCAACCGGCCTGCAGTAACTAAACAGTCGATAGAACGTTCATCCCCTTCCAGATATTCCAGCGCCAAGAAAACCGTCTCTCGCCGTTTCAACCGGAGCAATGTTCGCAACTCCTCAACGCCGATCACACTGACGTTATTATGCATGAACCGCTCGAACGGGTCGCGCGTGTCGTCGAGCACCCGGAACCCTTGGGCGTAAATCGCTATCGCTGGTTTGACACAGAGCCGGCTGTGGGGATAGCCCAAGGCTGTCAGAGCAGCGTCAAATTCCGCTATATTCGAAAACTGCCGCCAGCGCGGCAGGGCGATGCCGTGCGGTTGCAACACACCGGCGGTACAGCTCTTATCCTCCAACACCGCCAGTGTATCCGGTTCCAGGCAAGGCCACAGGACGCGGATGCCGAATCGTGCAAACTCCTGCTGATAAGCAAACAGCAGCGGCAGCCGCGATTGCGGCCAGAGCCAGTCAATCTGATGTCGGCGGCAGCAGTCTAATAGCCACTCGGCATAGGCAGTGCCGGTTAAGTTTGAGGGTTCGAGTATAAAATTGTCTGCAACCGTTTTCAGAGGCGTATGCTCGACACTGTAGCCAGCGGCAAGCCGGAATTCATCAGGCTTCATGCATTGCTGAATCAAGGAGAGGGCGTAATGGACATTCGATAACCCCTGGTTAAAGAGAACGCGCAGGGTCATTTATAGCGTACCAGGATTAGCGTCGCTGCCGATTAGCGGAATCTGCCGCAACCCGGTGAGCGCATTATCGCCCAGCCAGTCATTGCGCACGCGAGTGATCGTATCCGGATTGAGGTAATCGGCAACCCGTTCAGCGACATGTCGAACCAATTCATTGTGGCTCAACCCCGCCGACCAATCTTCGGTAGATTCCAAACGATGCTTATCGTCTTTCTCCGCTTGCGCCGATAACACCCGCCATTTAGCACACCAAGTCACCGACCATAACCACATGACCCGTCGCAGTGGTACCAACCAACCTCGGCTTGCAAGCGCCAATGATTCAGGCACGCCGGCCAGCCAAGCACGATAAGCGCCTGCCAGTTCATCGGTGCTTAATACGGCATAAGTAGCCACATCCCAGGTAGTAGACGTGTACAAGGTAGCATGAGCTAAATCGAAACCGGGAAAGCCGTATCGGGCTTTCTCCAAATCCACCAGGTAGGCATGAGAATGATCTTGCACGATGAAATTACCGGGATGAGTGTCGAAAGAAATGAGCGTGGCTGGGGGGCGCTGCGGTTCATTGAGCAAAGATCGAGCCGTTGCCAATTCTTCGCGTATTTGCTGGAGCGCATCTGGATGCAAATTGGCGTCATCCAAATATCTTGCTTGCGTGAGTACTTCAGTTACCGTATCCGCGAGCGGATCGGCGGGGTGTTTTAACGGTGGCCGATCTTGCTCGGACGGTAAAGGCAGTGCATGTAGCGCCGCCAGCGAGTTGATCAACAGCGGTAACTGATCCGGCAAGCGGATCACCGGGCCGACGATTTCATCGACCAGCAGCGCACCCATCGGCAAATCCACGTCGGGTTCCAGCACGGCGTGGATTTGCGGGGTATGGCCGCTGGGCGCGGCGCGTCTAAAGCAAGCCGCTTGATAATGTAGATTGGTGACGGCATCCAAGCCCAACTGGCTTTGTTTGGGAATCCGCAATAACCGCCCGGTTCCCTTGATGCGGACATGATCATGCGCCAATCCGGTGGTGCGCATGGGTTCCAGTTCGGGGTCGTGGAGCTGGAATTCGGCGTTTGCCCGCAATCGCCTGCGTAAAGCAGGAAGTAAGTCTTGCAGGTGCATGGTGTGTGTTTTTATCTAGTTGAAATGGTTGCTTTAAAAATATTTGAATACGCTCAGCAGCGCCGTATTCTCACCCGCTTCACGCGCAAACTCAAAGCGCAGTAACCAATCCTTGCTCAGGGTATAACTTTGGCTTAAGCGCAGCCGTTTTTCCGTGCCGGTATCACCCCATGGATAATGCAGGTACCTAGCCGAAGCTAAAATCTTCCAGCGATCGGTCACACTGGCCAGAACCCCAACAGTCATTCCAGGCCCAGCCCGATAATCATCGGTAAACACCTGACCGTAATTCACATCGAGTTCCGGTAGGAAAAAGTAAACTTCCCGATGGAGCACATTGGATTGCCACGCCAAGCCAATACCGCCATTGAGATTAAAAATCAGACAATCACGGCAGTCTTCCCCAGCGAACGCATCTAATCCCGCTCGCACTTTCCAAGATGGGGAGAACAACAGGCTATTCAACGGCGTTAGAGAGACAATATCGACCAGGGTGAGTTTATCTAGAACAACTCGATTGCGCTGCGGATAATAACGTAGGGCGACATCCAGCGCTTCAATCTGCGCATCGGGTGTATAGCCAGGCTCGGGGTCAAGCAAATCATGGTAAGCGGCGCGGGCACTGATTTCTTGAAATGGCTCGGTGTCTCGCCAACCGAACCCAAACCCCATACGGAATGAACCGTGTCCCAATTCCGGTTGTTTGGCAAAAGGGACGACCTGGGAGGGTTCGGATGCAATAATTAGGCGACTGCGGGCGGTCAGCAACTGATGCAGTTGTTGATGTTGCTTCCCGGCGTCCTGATCCTCATATTCGCCATTTTCCTCACCATCCTCCTCGTCTTCCTCATGCTCTTCCTTAGCAATACGGTATTGCAAATAATTGATCGCGGTATCCAACAAAAATGCCTGTCGTTGGTCGGATAATCGGACAAATGCAGGTTCAGACGTAACGCCGGGATCGTGAATTAAAGCGGGCAAGAGCGGCCGTTCTTGCTGAGTTAAGTTCTGTAACTGACGCCTAATGTGCGTGCTGCGTGCCGGTCTCGCTGTTACGTCACTGATCAATCCGGGTTGTGCAGTTAACAAACGGACTGTATCAGGAGGTATTGCCCACCCGATAAAAGTGTCGGTCAGCCGTAATTCAGGGTTAGCCACCTCCAATAAAGCCAGTAGTCGATACGAACAATTTTCCTTGAAAAAATAATAATCAGAATAAATATCCTGCAATTCCCAGACATGCAGTAACAACCGATGGACTTGCTCCATCGTTAGATTTAACCGGTACTCCCACAGGTCGCGGTTTTCGAAATCCCCATATTCCTTAACTAACTCGTAATAGGGTTTGATGTCGAGATAGCCTTTGAATCCCCCACCAATCCCTGACACCACGTAGTCCAATGGGCCGGTGCTGGTATCGTGGGCGGCATAATTGATGGTATAGGCCAATAAATGATCGGTACGTCCGCGTTGGTCGATACGTAATAACGTGTGACCGAACATGGACGCTGGGTTATTCATGTAAGCAGAGGCGAAGATCAGCGTTGCAGAAGCCGGGTCAAGCGCTTTTATCCAATCCGTCAACTGAGTACAGCGCACGGCTGGCAGTTGTTGCTCATCAAGTGCTAGGACAGATTTCAACCAGTGGTAACGGGCGGGAAATGCGCAGCGTGCCGGTTGCTCGGAATCGCCCAGCGGTTCCGTGGAGAAAAAAGACCGTAATGTCGCGGCTAATTCCGCGGGCGGGTTGGTTTTGCCATCCGCCGCCAGAAAAAAGCGTGGATCGTCGATTTCACTGAGAGTGGTGCTGTTGCGCGCCGGACGATAATGCAGCAGCACATGCCATTCGCGCCGCTGCGCTAGTTCGGTTAGTTCGCTTCGTTGCAGCAGTTCAGCGAGGTAGGAATGCCGCGTATCATCGGCTCCCGCCACTTTGGGTGCAACGAAGAGCCCTAACGCGGCCAGCAGAACAAGAACAGGATAAAACAGAAAACGACTAACTCTGCGCGACTAGACGGCTGAACTGCGGTTGTGCCGCTAACTGCCGATATAAGCTGGCCAACATCTGATCAGCTGTGGTGTCCTCGGCACTGAATAAAATCGCAAAGTGTTCTTGGGCGAATGCAAAAAATCAGCCTGTTGCTCACGTTCGACATCCAACAACGTTGCCAAAGACGTAAGATATTCCCCCTGACCAGCAGCCATGTCTTCTTTCAACCGGTAAAAATTAGCGGCTACGAAGGCGCTGATCTGTTGGGTTTTATTCAGCGCAGTCGATGGCGTAGACTCGCCTCCGCTGGTGCTGCGTGAACTGGAACTCGGATCGGTCACCACCGTGCAAGCTAATAAAGTAAAACCACACGATAAAATAACCAGCATACGACTAATACTTTGCATGTTTTTGCTCATCATGAAACCTCTTGACTGGATCGTAAAATACGTCAGTTAATCAGCGCATTTTAACAGAGAAAAGTAGCGATACGGAGTGGCTGTTATCGCTTGCGTGCCTGCGCAAATGCCTGCGCCAACGCGCTGGGTTGGGCCGGTTCGGAGTGTTGCGGACGCGGCGGCTTACGGCCTGATTCGCTCCTGCTCGGCGGGATATACTCACGGCTGGCATCGGCTAGGCGCATGGTCAGCGCGATACGTTTCCGCTTGAGGTCAACCTCCAGGACTTTAACCTTGACCACGTCACCGGCTTTGACCACTTCGCGGGGGTCTTTGACGAATTTGTTTGACAACGCCGAGATATGCACCAACCCGTCCTGATGCACGCCGATATCGACGAATGCGCCGAAGTTGGTGACGTTGGTGACGACCCCTTCCAAGGTCATATCGGGTTGCAAATCTTCCATTCGTTCTACGCCGTCTTGGAAGGTTGCGGTTTTAAATTCCGGACGCGGGTCGCGGCCGGGCTTGTCCAACTCTGCCAAAATATCCTGAACTGTGGGCACTCCGAAGCGCTCGTCGGTGAACAGTTCCGGTTGCAGCGACTTGAGCACGGCAGTATTACCCAACACGCTATTCATACCGCGCCCGGTCGTTTTCAGAATACGTTCCACCACTGGATAGGCTTCCGGATGTACCGCAGAACGATCCAGCGGATTATCCCCATTCATGATGCGCAAAAAGCCAGCGGCTTGTTCAAAGGTTTTATCGCCCAGGCGCGGTACTTTCAATAATTGACGGCGTTCTTTGAATGAGCCATTGGCATCTCGAAACGCGACGATATTGCGTGCCAGTGTGATATTGAGTCCGGCCACCCGGGTCAACAACGGCGCGGAAGCAGTATTCACATCCACCCCAACGGCGTTCACGCAATCCTCCACGACCGCATCCAGCGAGCGCGCCAACCTGACTTGGCTGACGTCGTGTTGATATTGACCGACGCCAATCGCTTTGGGATCAATCTTGACTAATTCCGCCAGCGGGTCTTGCAAGCGGCGCGCGATAGAGGCCGCGCCGCGCAAGGACACATCGAGCTCGGGAAATTCTTGCGCAGCCAATTCGGAGGCGGAATACACCGAGGCGCCAGCCTCCGAAACCATTAGTTTCTGCATATGGAGCTCGGGATGGCGCTTCAATAGATCATTCGCCAACCGATCGGTTTCCCGCGACGCCGTACCGTTACCGATACTGATCAACTCTACCCGATGGCGCTGGGCCAGTTGTGCCAGGGTGTGTAACGCTTCGTCCCAGCGCTTTTGCGGTGCATGAGGATAAATCGTCGCCGTA
>JAAUQA010000334.1 GCA_012032855.1 Candidatus Competibacteraceae bacterium | reverse complement strand
ATGCATTTGCAACGATTAAAGAGGGCAGAATTTCCCACTTTTATACCTATGCTGCACTGGATGCCATCGACCCAAACGCGCCTGACCATGCACCTAAAGGTAATTTATACCAACTCAAAAGTCTCAACACGCACCATCCTCACCTCTCCGTGATGATTTCAATAGGGGGTTGGACACAGTCAGGTAATTTCCATGATGTTGCTGCGAAACGGGATAACCGTGAGCTCTTTGCAACAAGCGTGGTTGGATATCTTCGTCAATAAGATATGGACGGAGTCGATATCGATTGGGAATTTCCGGGTTTTTATCGCGAACCCGATACCGCTGCCAATCCTTATGATCAAGGCACACCCAAAGCGGATCCAAGCGAAAAAGAGAGTTTCACCCTACTCCTAAAGGTGCTGCGTCGAGCGCTTGATCGCGCCGGCGATGAAGACAAACGTTATTACCAATTGAGTGTAGCGGTAAGTCCTGTACGCGAAAAAATCGACCTAACCGATCCTGCCGGCTACGCACCCGCTGTGGACTTCATCAACGTCATGACCTATGACATGCATGGCCCATGGAACCAGATGACTTATCATCATAGCGCGCTTTATCCCAACCCCTGCGCTGATGATCAACAGAATACAGATCAGGCGATTCGTTATTTTATTTCGCTAGGAGTTAAGCCTAGCAAGCTCAACATTGGCACCCCTTTCTATTCAAGGGGCTGGCGAGGCATTCACGAAGATTTCAGCAATACTTTTGTTGGCAGTTGGGAACGGTTGAAATGTTGGGCTTTAAGCAAAAACGAATGGGGATCAACCCCCGGACTTTATGAAAACGCACAAGGAAGCGCCCGCGGGATATGGGATGCTGGTAGCACTCCTGATGGAACGCATCCCTATTTCCATCTCTTGGAACTCGAAGGGAACGACAGTTATGCCAAATACTTTGACCACTCCGCTGCGGCGACCTATCTGTATAGCAAAGAGCGCGGCGAATTGTTTCGAAGATAGACGATCCTTAAATGCAAAAATTGACTATATAAAGATGCGTGGTCTTGGCGGAATATTTATCTGGGATCTTTCCGGCGATGCGCGAGATGACCCTTCAAATCAACTCGTTAGCCTCATCTTTGAAAGGCTTTACCGCTCAAATATGCGCTTATCCGCGATCTCGGAAAGCAGCTTGATCAATGCAACCCTGCGCGAAACGGTGACAAAATTTGTCGATTTTTAAAAAAAAATGGTTTTCTTAAACTAATTTTTTTGACTATTTATGACTTAATCGTTTATGTTTATTCAACTCTCGATAGATAGATTAGTAATAAAAACAGGCTTTTTCTGGCTTTTCATAATAAAGAGCGGATGGCCTATTTATTGCTATAAGCAATAGCGATCAATTCACTTATTCTCTTGGTGCTCGGCATTAATTTCATCTACTTGAAAAAGCGGTCTACAGAAGAAGCTTAGGTGTATACGGTTAGGACCAGTTTTACCCATACGTTTTTATCTAAACTCCCATAACTATTTTTCACTATTAAGAGAAGCCGAGTTCTCGTTGGAGATTTACTGTCTCATCGACCTCCTAGGTTATTAATCAATTTGGGGTCGCATGAGAAATAAGCCTCAATTCGCTCAATTGATTGAGCGAATCAGCAAAAGAGAAAATAAGATGCCGACTCCTTTGCCTATCCGGACGGTCACGGTGCCTTCGATACGATGTTGCACGATCTACTCAAGCGCTACGGTTATCGGATCGTGCTAGCCGCAGGGGGCGGGGTGGCACGCACAGCCAGTTTCGCTCCCTACACCGTTCAGCGGGTAGTCATCTATGGAGCCAACCCACCCTTAGATCCTTGGAGTCAGCATCATCGCGGGGATCGGTTTGGCTAAGGACGATTCCAGGGACAGTTTCGGATTTGCCTCCACCATCGACGTAGAGGGCGTGTTCGGTCTTTATAAAGATTGGATGCTGGTGCTGAGAGGCGGCTGGGACAGCACGGTCCGCGAGAGTTCCGACAGTTATGACGGGTTGATCTTTAACGCCGCGTTGACGAGGCGCTTTTGACGGTGACGGCTTAACATCTCACACGCTTCGTCCTGAAACGCGCCTGACGCTATACTGGATTATCGTCATCTATGGACCCGTCTAGCCTGTCACGGATTCTGATGTGTAGACGGTCGCACTTTCGGTCCCCACCGGTTGTTGACGGCCTCCCAACCGCCCTTCCATTGACTAGTCTTCTTATTCAATAAGTGATCAGCCATCAGCTCAATGTCTTTCGGAGATGGGTCGAGCGTCGCTGAGGTGATTTCTTCTTTCCCGATCACGACGCCTTTTGAATTGTGCAGTTTATGGTCGCCGTAACCGGTCTTATTATGAAGCGCTTCGTGAAAGACCAGCCTGGCTAGCAACGCTGCGCTTCGTTTGGTGTTAACGTTGATCACAGGCGGCTCGGCAGACATCCGATCAACGCGCAGTTTAACGCCCTCGCCGTTGATCTGACCATCGCTCACGTAAACCTCCGAGCAAACCTGACCGCCGTAAGGCAATGTCAGCCCCGCAGCATGCTCCCGTCCACCCTCTCCGAAGTCGACGCCGACAAATCCGAAGTTCGGCGCAGGCACCACGTAGACAACTAAGTCATTGGGACCAATGGCCGGTTTATCAAATCGTGAATTGCAATTCACCGTGTTGAATTTACGATTTTTGTGGGATTCGTCGAATTTCTTGATTACGGGTATAAACAATTTCTTTACTTCAGCGCACAACGTGCTCCAGTTGTAATGGAGTTCGTAAGGGTTTCCCAGCCAGATTTGGTAAGCCATCAAATATTTCCTCCGCGTTGTTTGTTCAGTTATATGCCTAAGACCGGTTCAGATTAGCGTGATCACGTTGATGTTGCTTGCAAGAACACGGGAGGATTTATGACGCAGGATGAAGAATGATGAAGAATGATGAATGCCCCCTTCCGGCCATTGACCGGTCGCCGGAAAGGGATTATAAAAATCGTGAAGCAATTGATTGCTCAGCAATTTTATCACCAACAAACCCGGAGGCAGCGATGGGCAGCCCCTATAATCTGAACCCGCCGAAGAAACCTTCGATTATCAACGCGCCTCACGCCGGTAGCGTTTCTTTGTTGAATCCCGATTACAAACTGAAACTGGATCCCCAAATCAGGGCCGAAATGGAAGCGTTGGGGCTATTCATTATTGAGAAGAAGCCCTTCACGCTTTTTGAGCAACCCGATTGGAGCAAGCTGGAACAGGATTGGCGTTTTCAACGTATGTTAACCGCGCCGACACCTCAGTCGCCGCCCGCCAAGCCGCCGGTCAAAGGACCCGATAAACCTAGAGCAGGTGAGGTATCTGATCTCGTCAAGGCAGTTGGCAAGTTGCCCATAGTTAAGAATGGAATTAAGCAGATTGAGGAACAGAGCAAAAAGACGGTAGAGTCGATCTGGAATGGCTCAACCACTGGCGAAAAGGCGTTGTTAATCACGCATACAACCGTGTTGATGTCGGGCGTGGTAGCGGGAATTCTGGCGCGTCAGGATACCCGGAGGAAAGCCTTTTCGTTCATTGAGGGCAAAAATTTGCCGGTACCCGGTGTTGAAGGGCTTTCATTCCGGGTGCGGCGGACAGGAGGCGGTGTTACCTCACCTTTTGCTTTGCCCGGTATGAATCTATCATACGACGTCGATCTAAAGGCCGGTATGCCGCAGCCGCAGATCAAGCTCTTTTTGAACTTCGATCTGATGGAGTTTTTGCGTAAGCGGAGGCAGCGGCGATAGCCACTAGGTTACCGTTCGTCGAGCCGAGGGTATTCTTGACGCCGATACCCGGCGAGTCCATGTCATGAATACCCCGCTCAACATTCTAAAGCCCGGCAAGTATGGTGTCCGTTTGAGTGGACTCAGGCCACCAAAATTGTTGGCCTTTGATACCGACACGCAGTGCTGGCTCAGTGATGCCTTGGTACTGAGCTAGTTGTTGGCGGAATAGGTTCTCTTCTTGTATCGCTTGCCCTTCTGAATCGAAATACAGCCAAGTACCATTCATTAAATGTCGGGCATGGGCGAGCTCATGAAACAGATTTTGTACAGCAGTAAATTGGATACGTTGACCATACCGATCAAAAACCCAGTGGCTGCCCTGCTCCGGTATCCGAGCATCAAATAAAATCACCACATCTTCGCCACGACCGTTGGTCAGATTCCTCGAAACCGGTGCTAATGTGCGCCCCGACGAGTTTAATGCCCAAGAAGAATCACGAATCAGCAAACGATGCCCACTGGCGATAATATCAGTAATCATGGTTTTGCCATGCGGTACGCTGAAAATATCATCCAGCCAGCGGGAGAGGCGGATGATGTTGCGTGGGCTGGCCTGCAAGCGGATAGCATAGCTTGAGATCATAAACCGGCTAGTATTGACATAATAGCGCTTTACTTGGTGCTCCGTGGTTCCAGATAAAGGAGCATGTGCCGTGTGCTGGCTGCTTTCAGCCCAGGCTATAGACAGACCCATGAAAAGAATCAGCGCTGTAGTGAAGCTGTACCGCATGACAACCTCCAAGAATCACATCCGATGTAACATAAATGCAATATAGCTCTTTATGAGCATAAGTTGTGCCATTCAAGGGTCATTTCAGATTGAAAAACGACATGAATACTCAACTTAACATCAAGTTGTTGGTGCTGTTAGGTTTTCTTTGGGAGAAA
>JAAUQA010000333.1 GCA_012032855.1 Candidatus Competibacteraceae bacterium | reverse complement strand
CGGCTCAATCTTGTCTTTCCGGCAACGGCGAATGCAGGTCGGCCCGGAAAGCGCTGGAGCCAACCCTGGACCGGCCAGCTATCGCCGGGGCGGACCGCTCACCGTAACCGACTGTAACGTGGTGCTAGGCAAGCTTCAGCCCGACCAGTTCCCATCCGTGTTCGGACCGAACGGCGACGAACCGCTGGATATCGACGTCCCACGACAAAAATTCGAGGTGCTGGCCGACAAGATCGCTGCCGAGACCGGCGAGGCTGAGTTAAGCGTCGAGGCTCTGGCCGAAGGCTTCCTGCGCATCGCGGTCGAAAACATGGCTAACGCGATCAAGAAAATCTCCGTGCAACGCGGCTATGATGTGACCCAATACACTATGAACTGCTTCGGTGGCGCGGGCGGACAGCACGCCTGCCAAGTAGCCGATGTGCTGGGAATGGAAAGCATTTATATCCATCCCTTCGCCGGGGTGCTGTCGGCCTTCGGCATTGGGCTGGCCGATATTCGCGCCATTAGAGAATACCAGTTCGCTGCCTCCTTGTCGGAGGTCGTGCAGGCACAAGCGGTGTTGGATCGCATCGGAGACGACGCCCGGCGAGAGGTCGTCGGCCAAGGAATACCTGAGCAGCAGGTCGGCTTGATCCTGACAGCCCATATTCGAACCCCCGGATCGCACCAGACTTTGCCCGTCCCGTTCGGCTTAAAACCGGAGATGCAGGCAGGATTCGACGAGGCGCACAAGAAGCGCTTTGGTTTCGTTCCGGACTATGATGATTTGATCATTGACCTGTTGACCGCCGAAGCAGTCGGTGCGTCTGGTGAAGGCGTCACCCTTACGCAAGACGCAGCCGACCAACCTGGGAAGCAGGCCGCGCGGATGTTCACAGCGGGCCAATGGCACGACGTGCCGCTGGTAAAACGCGAAACGCTCCGGCCCGGCACCAAGGTCAGCGGCCCTGCGATCATCGTGGAGCCGACCGGCACCAATATTGTCGAGTTCGGCTGGGAGGCCGAGGGGCTGCCGGATGGCGGACTGGTGTTACGCCGCGTCGTGCCGCTCAACCGGCAGGAGGCCATCGGTACTCATGTCGATCCGGTGATGCTGGAGGTGTTCAACAACTTATTCATGTCGATCGCTGATCAGATGGGCGCGACACTAGCCAACACCGCCTATTCGGTCAACATCAAGGAACGTTACGACTTTTCCTGCGCGATCTTCGATGCCGGAGGCGGTCTAGTCGCCAACGCCCCACATGTGCCGGTGCATCTCGGTTCCATGAGCGAGAGCGTGCGCACCATCCTGAGCGAGAATGCGGGACGTATTCGTCCGGGCGACGTGTTCATGATGAACAACCCGTATAACGGCGGCACCCATCTACCGGACGTGACCGTTATCACGCCGGTCTTTGATGATATCGGCGCAACGATCATCTTCCTCATTGCATCGCGCGGCCACCACGCCGATATTGGTGGCAAGACCCCCGGATCGTCTCCGCCAGACAGTTGCAATATCGAGGAAGAAGGCGTGCTGATCGACAACTTCCTGCTGGTTGAGCGCGGCATCCTGCGCGAGACGGAGACCCGGGAGCTGCTGTCCTCAGGACGTTATCCCTGCCGCAACATCAACGAGAACATGGCGGACATCGCGGCCCAAATTGCGGCGAACGCGACCGGGGCTCACGAATTAACCCGGATCGTCGGGCAATTCGGTCTGGACGTGGTACATGCCTACATGGGCTATGTTCAGGATAACGCCGAAGAAAGCGTGCGCCGGGTGTTGAACGTGCTGAAGGATTGTTCCTTCACCTACCCGCTCGACGGCGGGGCGCAGATCAAGGTGAACATCTCGGTCGATCACACCGCCCGCACGGCGCTGGTGGATTTCGAAGGCACTTCGGAGCAAGACGAGTTCAACTATAACGCTCCGTTCTCGATCTGCCGGGCGGTCGTGCTTTATGTCTTCCGCACGCTGGTTGGGGCCGATATCCCTATGAACGAGGGCTGCATGAAACCCATCGAAATCAGAGCACCCAAAGGCTCCATGATCAATCCCGAATACCCCGCCGCAGTGATTTCGGGCAATACCGAAGTAAGCCAAGCTATAGCTGACACGCTCTATGGCGCACTCGGCGTAATCGCCGGGTCGCAAGGGACGATGAACAACTTCGTCTACGGCAACGCGCGTATCCAGAATTACGAAACGATCTGCGGTGGTACCGGCGCGGGTAACGGGTTCAATGGGACTAGCGCCGTACATAGCCACATGACCAACACCCGCATGACCGACCCGGAGGTGTTGGAAACCCGCTTCCCCGTCAGGGTTGAGGAATTTTCGATCCGCCGCGATCGGGCGGTGAAGGTAGATGGCGCGGTGGCGACGGCATCACCCGGCGGTTGCGCTTCCTTGAGGAGATGACGGCAACCGTCCTGTCCTCGCATCGGGAAGTACCGCCTCCTGGCGCAGCCGGTGGTTCGCCTGGGCAGACTGGGAGAAACCACGTCGAACGCAAAGACGGCAGCATCGTGCCCCTCAAGGGCAATGACGAGGCACTGATGACCCCAGGCGACATCTTCGTTATGCTCACTCCAGGGGGGGGTGGATACGGTTCAGCGTTGGAGGAGGAAGCTTCGAGATGAGCAGTTTTCACTCAGAGCACGGACTTAGGCAATCGCCTTAAGCTTGTCTAATTCCAGAACAAACGCGGTTTGTTGTTCGTGGCGGGTTTCCGTCGGCTACCGGTTTTTCATTCGCCACTATGGCATGTCAGTTGCAGAAAAACCGGTTATACCAACCGACGAAAGCCATAAAAAGGTCAACCAATGATGTCAACTCGCTCGAAAACAACTGAGACAACCTTCAGCAGTGTCACAGAGGCTTTACAGGTCTTCAACGCCGGACCCACCAATCCTGCTTGGGATGAAGCCGCCTGCTATTTGCTCAGCGAAAACACCCCGACATCCATCCAAGAGCATGTAGAAACGAAACTGACTGAAACGCTGCAAGCCTTTTACGGTTTCGCTTTCCAGCCTGACGCGTGCACTGAAACAGGCGAATCAGTCATGACCGTACAAGGATTTGCCAAGCGTACCGGCATTGACCAACAGCAGGTCCTCGGCTGGGCGCATCGATTGGAATCACGGCTGGGTGAATCAATTCTGCACCATCCTAATCAGTTAACATATGTGAAAGAAGCTGCCGCTTGATTGAACACGAAATGGCTGACGATTATCCATGCTGCCCAGCGGTTCAGTCTGGCTAGACAACGGTTCAAGTTGGACCAAATCGGTCCATTTTGACCCGTTTTGTCTGGTCAGCGTCAACAGTTATAAAACACTGTAGATCACCTCTACCATCGGCACTTCCCACGCATCAGTTCGGTAACGGCTGCGAAATTTCGCATCGCCGTCTTCGCAGTACCGTTGAATCATCGCCAATACCCGAATAGTTTCTATCCTGATCAGCCGTTCCCGCCAGACCGCAACCGCCGCCCGTGATAGCGAGGCGATCGGCGCTGCTTGACACATCAGATATAAGTGGCCCTCGAATTCTTGTAGTTCCAAGACGCTGCCCGGCCACAGTTCGGACAGGAGTCGGTGAACCGAATCCGTAGTGGGTCGGGTTCCTGCAAATCCAATATCCAAATCCTGCAATCCCAACACGGCATAACGCCGCTTCAAGATAGCGGCAGTATGTTCTTCTAAGAAGTCGGGAGCCGCAGACCGATGCTGGAGACAATCCCCATTGAGTTGCGCCGGGAAAGGATTGCGGGTATCGCGGCGCTGTATAAGGCATAAGGTTTCCTGGGCCCGGCTCATTGCCACGTAATACAAGCGCCGTTCTTCTTCGATAGTTTGTTCCGAACGCGATCGGTCCCAACCGCCATCCGCAATCAACACGTGCTTGAACTCCATCCCTTTAGCAGCATGTACGGTGCTTAAGAAAAGACCCTCGCCCCAACGCCTTTCCTGACGTTGTAAACCCAGCGTTTCATAGCAGAATTCGAGTGCTTGGCGGGCCGATAATTCGGCATTGGCGCTTTCTGCTTCCCAGTCGGACAAGATACCCCGCCACTGCTGCCACCACGGATTACCGGACTGATCCGCGCTTAATTCTTCCAACAACGCGATCAATTGAGTCGCCCGGCAGAGCGCTTCGCCTTTGCCTTTCAATGCTTCCAAAAACAGCCGGTTTTCCCGAATCCGCAACACCGGCGGTTGGCGATCGGCGTCATACACCACGCTGAGCGGCACTTGGCGCGCCTCACACTCCGAACGAATCGGCATCAACACCGACCACTCGCGGGCCAAAACGGCGCATTCCTGCCAATCGAAGCCGCTGTCCAAGGATTGTAAGCGGAGCAGTTCAGCGACTATCGTTGCCGCTTGATGGACTTCGTGGGTTACGGTGAGACATTGCACACTTCCCTGCCCTAGCGGGTCCAGATGCTGCCAGCGACCACCGGGCGGCAGACCGGCCCGATTACGATTGACTCGAATCGGCTGGTCGATTTTCAAACGATCCCGGTTGGCAGCGATGAGCGCATTGGACGCCGCGACGATATGCGTGGTCGAGCGGTAATTCTCAATCATATAATGGATTTCGGCGGCATAGTCTTCCTGGAAGCGACGAATAAACCAGACATTGGTGCCGCGAAATCGGAAGATGTTCTGGTCGTCGTCACCCACAGCGAGGATGGACAGCTTGGCGTCGACATCCTCCAATGAACGCCC
>JAAUQA010000023.1 GCA_012032855.1 Candidatus Competibacteraceae bacterium | reverse complement strand
GAGATTGAAACCGAAGCACAAATTTTATTCCGTTATGAGGAAGGGAAAGGATCGCAAGAAGATTTCGATCCGTTGGAACTGGATCGATTTTCTGAATTGCAGCAGCTATCGCGTTCGCTCATTGAAATCGTCGATGACCTCGCCAATATTCAAACCGCGTTAGATGATCAAACCCAGGAAATGGGGTTTTTGCTGGATCAGCAGGCAAAGGTTAATAAAGAGGTACAGCAGGGTTTGATGCGGACTCGGATGGTGCGGTTTAGCAGCGCCGCTCCTCGGTTGCGCCGAGTGGTCCGTCAAGTCGCTCAAGAATTAGGGAAAAAGGCGGAGTTGATCTTTGAAGGATCGGAAGCTGAGATTGACCGTGCAGTGTTGGATAACATGGTAGCGCCCCTGGAACACATGTTGCGTAACTCCATCTCTCACGGGATCGAAGATCCCCAGCAACGGCTCGCTCAGGGCAAGCCTGAAGCCGGCAGTATCGTGCTGACTATCCGTCGAGAAGGCGCAGAGTTGGTCTTGGATCTTCAAGATGACGGAGCCGGTTTGAATTATGACGTAATTCGCGCCAAGGGTGAGTCTCAGGGTCTGTTGAAGCCCGGACAACCCACCAGCGAAGATGAACTCATCGCGTTGTTGCTGCGGCCCGGTTTTTCGACTGCGACCAAAGTCACGCAGATCTCCGGGCGTGGGGTCGGCATGGATGTCCTAAACAACGCAATCAAGGCCATGCGCGGGGCGCTGCTGATTCAATCGAAGCGCGGGCAGGGCACCAATTTTATGATTCGGTTGCCGTTCTCGCTGGCGATTACCCAAGCGCTGTTAATCAAAGCGGGTGACGACATCTATGCGGTGCCGTTATTGAGCATCAATTCCGTGGCCCGCTTAGGCGAAGCTCAATATAAAGACTATTTGGAAGGCCGGTCGGCGGAGTATGAGTACCGAGGTCATGATTATCCGGTACATAGCCTGGGCATTCTATTTGGTGTGGAGAGCGCGGCAACCTCGTTTGACAAAGCCGAAGATAAACGACCGCCAGTCCTTATGTTCCGTAGTGCCGAGGCCAGTGCAGCCCTGCAGGTCGATGCGGTACTGGGCAATCAGGAAGTCATCGTCAAACCGGTTGGACCGCAGTTTCAGGCGTTGAACGGGATATCCGGAGCCACAGTATTAGGCGATGGACGGGTCGTGATCGTGCTGGAATTAGCCGCGTTAGTGCGCAATCTGACCAGTCAATCCCATAAACAGGAAGAGGCACGTGCACTGAGCATGGCCCGTCAGGAAGCAACTCGACGGGAACTAATTAAAGTGCTGGTCATTGACGATTCCATTACCATGCGTAAGGTGACGGCCCGTTTTCTGGAACGTCACAATTTAAGTGTAGCGACTGCCAAAGATGGGGTCGATGCACTGGCAAAACTGGAGGAGCAAGTGCCGGATCTCGTCATCCTGGATATCGAGATGCCCCGCATGGACGGTTTTGAGGTGGCTGCGCATATTCGTAATCAGACTCATTTACACCATATCCCTATCATCATGGTGACCTCTCGTGGCGGAGAAAAGCATCGCGCCCGTGCCGCTAAGCTGGGTGTCAATGACTATCTGACCAAACCCTACCAGGAGGAGCAGATGATCCAATCCATTCGACGCATTCTGGATAAACAAGGTAGTGACTGGTCAATTTCGGATCTGGCAATCAGTTAAGCCGCGGTGCTGAGAGGATGAGAGTTTATACAGTGTGGAGATACCATGCAGTCATTGCGTAGTTTTCTGATTCCCTTCCGGGAGGGACAAGGGATATTGCCCGGTAGTTCGATGATTGAAGTGTTGCCCTTCGCAAATCCATTGACGATTGAAGGTGCGCCAGGCTGGGTTGTAGGCGCCATGTTATGGCGAGCGTTCAATGTGCCGCTGGTGGATCTCGGAGGGTTGATTTTTGGCGCAGACCCGGATATGGAAGCGCATTCCCGAATTGTGATGGTAAATGCGCTCAGTGGCCACCAAGCATTGCCCTACCTGGGACTATTGGGGACCGATGCTCCCCGGTTGCTCAATCTGGATCGTTCCCAAATCACAACCGGTGAGATACCGCTTGAAATGCTCGAAAAAGATGAGCCGAATAAAGGAGTGCTCGGCTGGGCTATGGTCAATCGAAAACTGACGATTGTCCCTGATCTTTCAGCCATTGGATCGGCGCTAGTGCCTTTGATTCATCATCACCGATGATCTTTGCGGATCCGGTCCCAACCTCACCGGCTACAGTAGGTTTTTAACCCGGACATTCCGCGATCAATTCATGGGTACCGTTGTCATCCAGTGCTTCCAACCGTACTGTAAATCCCCACAGCCGATGTAAATGCTTTAATACCTCGAAGGTATTATCGCTCAGTGGCTTACGGTTATACCGGGTATGCAGCAAGGTGAGTGAACGGTCGCCACGATGATCGACATTGTAAATCTGAATATTCGGTTCCCGACTACCCAGATTATATTGATCGGCCAACGCTTGGCGGACATAACGATAGCCTGTTTCGTCGTGGATGGCGGCAATCTCCAATTTTTCGTCAGCATCATCATCTAGTACAGTGAAAAGCTTAAAATCGCGAATGATTTTGGGCGATAAAAACTGGGCGATAAAACTCTCGTCCTTAAAATTCCGCATCGCAAAATCCATCACTTTCAGCCAATCACCGCCGGCGATGTCAGGGAACCAATAGCGATCTTCTGCCGTCGGTTGTTCGCAGAGACGACGAATATCACTCATCATCGCGAAGCCCAAGGCATATGGATTGATACCAGAATAGTAGGGGCTATCGAAGGTGGGTTGATAAACCACACTGGTGTGAGACTGGAGGAGCTCAATCATAAAGCCGTCGGTAACAAATCCCTGATCGTACAGCGCATTGAGCAAGGTGTAGTGCCAGAATGTGGCCCAACCTTCATTCATGACTTGAGTCTGACGCTGGGGATAAAAATACTGCGCGATTTTACGCACAATGCGCACCACTTCCCGTTGCCAAGGCTCCAGCAAAGGCGCGTTCTTCTCAATGAAATACAGCAGATTTTCCTGGGGTTCCTCGGGGAAACGTTGATTGTATTCTACAGCGCGCAGACTCTCCTTGGCGGGTATGGTGCGCCACAGATCGTTGATCTGGAACTGCAGATACTCCTCTCGTTCATGCTGACGCCGCTTTTCTTCTTCGATCGACAAAGGGGAGGGGCGTTTGTAACGATCCACGCCATAGTTCATTAAGGTGTGGCAGGAATCAAGCAGCAGCTCTACCTCTTCCGCACCATACCGCTCTTCACACTCGGCGATGTAATTTCTGGCGAAAACCAAGTAATCAATGATGGCATCGGCGCTGGTCCAGGTGCGGAATAGATAATTGCCCTTAAACAGCGAATTGTGACCGTAATTGGCATGTGCAATAACCAGCGCCTGCATAGCCATGGTGTTTTCTTCCATCAAATAGGCAATGCAGGGATCGGAATTGATGACTATTTCGTAGGCGAGGCCCATTTGACCTCGTTTGTAGTTCTGTTCAACTTGCAGAAATTGCTTGCCGTAGGACCAATGATGGTAGCCGATCGGCATACCAACCGACGAATAGGCATCCATCATCTGTTCGGCGGTGATAATCTCGATCTGATTAGGGTAGGTGTCGAGTCCGAAATCGGCGGCAATACGCCCGATCTCCCGGTCGTAACGTTCCAATAAGGGAAAGGTCCATTCCGAAGATTCGGAGATCACGCGGTGAGTCATGCTACACGCCTCTTGAACAGGTCTCGGAAGACTGGATAAATATCCGAGGGGCCATCGATCTGCCGCATGGCAAATTGAGGATAAGCGTTTCGAACCTCCTCATAGACTTCCCAGAGGCTTTGATGGCGGTCCGGAGTGATCTCGATATAAGCGAAATAACGCACCAGTGGAATGATGTGAGTCATCAGAATGTCGCGGCAACTTGGTGAGTCATGATGCCAATTGTCACCATCCGATGCCTGTGCTGCGTAGATGTTCCAACTGGCAACCGGGTAGCGTTCGCGAATGATTTCACGCATCAGAACCAAGGCACTGGAGACTACAGTACCGCCGGTTTCTCGGGAATAAAAAAACTCTTCTTCGTCCACCTCTTTGGCCACCGTGTGATGACGGATGAACACCACGTCGATACGCTCGTAATTGCGTTTCAGAAACAAGTACAGCAGGGTAAAAAATCGTTTAGCTAAGTCTTTACGGGTTTTATCCATGGAGCCGGATACGTCCATGAGGCAAAACATCACCGCCTGTGTCGTAGGCTGAGGTTGCAAAATTCGATTCGCGTAACGTAGATCGAAGGTATCGATAAACGGAATGGCACGCATGCGGGTTTTTAGCCGACTGATTTCTTCCCGTAAAGCCAGCACGCGCGGATCGGATTCCTCGGCGTCCGCCAGCAGCAGTTCCAGCTCTTTTTCCTTTTCTTTCAGCCGTCCGTTATAGGGGGCGGAGAGAGCGATTCGGCGTGCCAAAGCGCTTTTCAATGAGCGCACGATATCAATGTTGGGCGGAATACCGGCAGTAGAAAAACCGGCGCGTACCGCTTTGAATTCCTGAGCCTTGGCTAACTGGGTTTTAACCAGATTGGGTAATTCCAAGTCCTCGAAAAACAGTTCCAGGAATTCTTCCCGCGACAACTGAAACACGAACTCATCTTCGCCCGCACCGCTATTGCTCGCCTGACCGCTGCCACCCCCGCCGCCACGCCCGCCTCGCGGACGTGGGACGCGGTCGCCGGTCACGAACTCTTTATTGCCGGGGTGAACGATTTCCCGACGTCCTCCCGGACCGTGATGGAAAACCGGCTCGGAAATGTCACGCGTCGGAATGCTGACTTTCTCACCGCTGTTCATGTCGGTGATTGACCGACCGTTCATGGCGTCGTTCACCGCCTTTTTAAGCTGGTGCTTGAAGCGGCGAATGAAACGCTGCCGATTGACGGCGCTCTTGTTTTTTCCGTCCAGGCGTCTGTCGATAACGGTTGGCATGCCGAATATCCTCAGGAGGCTTTACGTACCCGCAGATACCATTCTGACAACAGGCGCACTTGCTTCGGCGTGTAGCCCTTGGTCACCATGCGGTTGACGAACTCTTCATGCTTCTTCTGATCTTCCGTTGATGCTTTGGTGTTGAACGAGATAACCGGTAGCAATTCTTCCGTATTGGAGAACATTTTCTTCTCGATAACGGCACGTAATTTCTCGTAACTGGTCCAGTTCGGATTCCGTCCGTTGTTATTGGCCCGCGCCCGCAACACGAAATTGACGATTTCGTTGCGGAAATCTTTGGGGTTACTGATGCCGGCCGGTTTTTCGATTTTCTCCAGTTCGGTGTTCAGTGAGCCCCGATCGAAAATTTCCCCGGTATCTGGGTCGCGGTATTCTTGATCTTGAATCCAGTAGTCAGCATAGGTGACATAACGATCGAATATATTCTGACCGTATTCGGCATAAGATTCCAGATAGGCGGTTTGCAGCTCTTTGCCGATGAATTCGGCATACCGCGGGGCCAGATAACCCTTGAGGAAGCCGAGGTGTTTTTCCTCTTTTTCAGGCGGGAACTGTTCACGTTCTATTTGCCGCTCCAGGATGTAAAGCAGATGCACCGGATTTGCCGCTACTTCGGTATGATCGAAGTTGAAGACTTGCGACAGAATCTTGAACGCAAACCGGGTCGAAATACCGGCCATGCCTTCGTCCACGCCTGCGTAATCACGGTACTCTTGCATGGATTTAGCTTTGGGATCGGTGTCCTTGAGATTCTCGCCATCATACACTCGCATCTTAGAGAAGATGCTGGAGTTGTCCGGTTCTTTCAGGCGCGACAGAATTGTGAACTGGGCAAGCATCTCTAGGGTGCCGGGCGCACAAGGGGCTTCATTCAGAGAGCTTTCCCGCAACAACTTTTCATAAATCCGCACTTCTTCAGATACCCGCAAGCAGTAGGGCACTTTGACGATATAAACGCGGTCTATGAACGCCTCGTTGTTTTTGTTGTTCTTGAAGGTTTGCCATTCCGATTCATTGGAGTGGGCCAGAATAATGCCGTCGAAAGGCAAACCCGACAACCCTTCGGTACCGTTGTAGTTCCCTTCCTGAGTAGCGGTTAACAGGGGGTGCAGAACCTTGATGGGGGCCTTGAACATCTCCACGAATTCCATCAAGCCCCGGTTGGCCCGACATAAGGCGCCTGAATAGCTGTATGCGTCGGGGTCGTTCTGGGCGTAATGTTCCAACTGGCGGATGTCGACCTTACCGACTAATGCAGAAATATCCTGGTTGTTTTCGTCCCCGGGCTCGGTTTTGGCGATGGCAATCAAGTTCAAGATGGACGGGTGATATTTCACGACCTTGAATTGGGTAATGTCGCCGTTAAATTCATGCAAGCGTTTGACCGCCCAAGGTGACATGATATTTTTCAGGTGGCGGCGCGGAATCCCATAATCTTCCTCTAGGATCGGGCCATCCTCCTCTGGAGAGAACAGGCCCAGTGGAGATTCGAACACCGGCGAATCCTGGATAGCATAAAAAGACACTTTCTCCATCAGCGCTTTGAGTCGCTCGGCCAACGACGATTTACCGCCGCCTACCGGACCTAACAGGTACAGGATCTGTTTCTTTTCTTCCAAACCTTGGGCAGCATGTTTTAGATAAGAAACGATTTGCTCAATCGCTTCTTCCATGCCGTAGAATTCTTCGAATGCCGGATAGCGTTTAATCATCTTGTTGGAAAAATCCGGCTTAAACGAGGGTCCAAGCGTGTATCGACTAACTCGGGTTCGCCGATCGCCATCAACAAGCGCTCGGCCGAAGTAGCATAGGCACTGGGATCGTTTTTGCAGATCTCCAAATATTCCTGAATGGTATAAACCTCTTCCCGGGCCTTTTCATAGCGTGATTGGTAACGGCTGAATATGCTCATAATGGGTCACCTCGGTATTGCTATAGGCGCACTGTCAGAGTGCATATATCTATAGGGTTCAGCAATTAACGGACCAAGTTTGTTCGAGTAAGTTGCATTCATCGTCCGAGACGATGAATGCCGGGATGCCGGCTCACATTATATCGCCGCCGTCAAAGGGGGGCGGGCCGATTTGAGCCGAACATGTTCGCAAGTTCACGAAGGGTGCCTGAGCGCCTGCTGAACCGAGGTTAGGATGCCGCGCAGAATGTTGACCTCACGCTGGTCCGGTTGCGCTCGGTTAAACAGGCGTCGCAGACGGCGCATAATCAGGCGAGGGTTGGTGGGATCCAGAAAGCCGGTTGTCAGCAAAACATGTTCTAAATGGTGATATAAACGCGCCATTTCGTCAGCCGGGGCGAGCTGTACAGAATCTTGCTGCATTGTGCTGGTTTGTGATGATCGGGCGGCTAAGTGCAGCTCATAAGTAAGCACTTGCACTGCCGCAGCTAAATTTAACGAACTGAATGCTGGATTAGTCGGGATACGCACCAAAAAGTTGCATTGGTCCGTCTCCTTATTGTGCAAGCCGGAACGTTCCCTGCCGAACACCACAGCGACTTCGACCTGCTCTGCCTGCGAAGTGGCCAGAGTTGCGCATTCACGCGGCTCTAACACCGGCGCCGACATGCCCCGTTGGCGAGCCGTGGCGCCGATCACGAGTTGGCAACCCATCAGCGCGTCAGCGAGGTTATCAACCACCTGCGCTCGCTCTAAGACATCGACGGCTCCGGTGGCCCGCGCAATCGCTTCACTGTGAGGAAAGTGTGCCGGATTGACCAACACTAAGCGTTCCAAGCACATGGTTTTCATGGCCCGGGCTACGGCTCCTATATTCCCAGGGTGAGACGTTTCCACCAGAATGACTTGCACGCGGTGTAAATTCATCGTGGAGTACGAGATTCTGCTATTATGGCCACCCTTTATAATCTCTCTTTTACTGATCTTTACAAACTGACACTATGCATCCTACGGTCACTATTGCCCAACGGGCTGCGCTGAATGCGGGCAAGGTCATTCTGCGCTATTGGGAACGGTTAGACAGACTTACCGTCAATGTCAAGCAGCGCAACGATTTTGTCACCGAAGCCGATATTCAAGCGGAACAGGAAATTATTTATGTCTTGCGCAAGGCATTTCCTAACCACAGCATCTTGGCTGAGGAACAGGGCAATACGCAAGGTGCTGATGACGATTATCAATGGCTGATTGATCCTTTAGATGGCACCACCAATTTCATCCATGGGTTTCCTCATTTCGCTGTGTCCATTGCATTACGCTTGAAAGGGCGAATGGAAATAGGCGTGGTTTATGATCCTCTCAGACAGGAAATGTTCACTGCCGCACGTGGTAATGGTGCGCGACTCAACGATCGGCGAATACGAGTCAAGACCGTGCCCAATCTTGAATCGGCGCTGTTAGGAACAGGGTTTCCACTTCGTCAACCCGAGCATATTCCAGCTTATCTTAATATGTTTGGCAGCGTAATTACGCGCTGTGCGGAGTTGAGGCGAGCCGGCTCAGCAGCCTTGGATTTGTCCTATGTGGCGGCAGGGAGATTGGATGGGTTTTGGGAAATCGGTCTCAACGCTTGGGACATTGGAGCAGGTGCTTTGCTGGTGCAGGAAGCGGGTGGTTTAGTGAGTGACTTTAGTGGTAACCATCATTATTTACAAAACGGCAATATTGTCGCGGGCAACTCAAAATTATTCAAAGCCTTGTTGCAAACGCTTCAGCCTCATCTGACGCCTTCGTTAGCCAGTTAAACCGGCTGGGTCAGGTCTATGACTACAAACCTTGCAAGACTGACATAAATTCGCAAAAATTTGAAAAAAACAAAGTCCTTTTTCTTCTGTTTCCATGATGTGGTTAAAGAGGGTTATTGATGGCGCAGCAATGGTACCTCAGTTATAACGGTCAGCAGACTGGTCCCATGACACTCGAACAAGCCCGCTCCCAAGCTTTCGCTAATCCCCAGGGTCATGCTTGGCACGATGGCTTGTCCGGTTGGTTACCGATTAACGAGGTGGCTGAGTTGACACATGCAAAGTCACCCGCTGTGCCCAGTCCGCCTCCATCCACGCTGCGTAACGATGAAATTGATTATGTGATTCACGGTCACGAGATGCAGTTCGTGGAGGTTGAACTAGACCCCGGCGAGAGCGCGGTTTCCGAAGCCGGTGCCATGATGTACAAGGAGACTTGCATACAGATGCAAAGTATTTTTGGGGACGGTTCTCAGGAATCCGCGAACACCGGTTTCATGGGTAAATTGCTGGGTGCGGGTAAGCGGTTGCTGACCGGGGAAAGTCTTTTCATCACGGTGTTTACTCACGCCGGTAGCCACGGTAAAGCGCATGTGGCCTTTGCTGCCCCTTTCCCGGGCAATATCCTGGCGTTATCTCTGGAGAAATTGGGCGGTCGGCTGATCTGCCAAAAGGATAGTTTTCTGGCAGCTGCACGCGGCGTCAGTATCGGTATTCACTTTCAACGTAAAATTCTGACCGGGTTGTTTGGCGGTGAAGGATTCATCATGCAGAAACTGGAAGGTGACGGTATGGTGTTCGTCCATGCCGGCGGCACTATTCACGAGAAACAGTTGGCGCATGGTGAGGAGTTACACGTCGATACCGGCTGTATTGTCGCTTTTCAGGATAGTGTGGCATTCGATATCCAGCAGGTAGGCGGGATTAAATCGGCTCTGTTTGGCGGTGAAGGTCTGTTTTTTGCCAATCTGCGCGGACCCGGCCATGTGTGGCTGCAATCATTACCGTTTTCCCGTCTCGCGGGCCGAATGCTGGCTTGTTCGCCACAGGCGGGTAGCCGGCGGCAAGGCGAAGGTTCAGTTTTGGGAGGATTGGGCGATCTGATTAGTGGGGATCGACGCTAACGGTAGGCACTGAACCGATCCTATGAATAAACCTATCTTATATCATCATATTTTTTGTAACCCACCAAAAACGAGCATTCAATAACATTGCGGCGATCGTCAAACCAGCAATTAACCCTACCCACATACCTGATGCTCCCATCATCAGCTCAACACCCAGAAAATAGCCGGTAGGGAAGCCAACCATCCAGTAAGCCAACACAGTAATCAAGAACGGAATACGAGTGTCCTTAAAACCACGCAGGGCGCCACTTGCTGCAACCTGCAACCCATCAGAAATCTGAAAAACGCCGCAAAAGTAGCAAATGAGTGGCGATAGCGAGCACTTCGACATCCTCGCTATAAATCCTACCGATCGGATCAGTCAGAGTGAAGATAAGCAACGCCATGAAGGCCATAATCAAGCCGGCCAGCAAAATGCCGACAACTCCGCTAAAACGGGCCTCATCTGGCGAACCGCGTCCCAATGCCTGTCCGACACGGACAGTAATGGCCATCGCCAAGCTTAACGGTAACATGAAGCTCATCCCAGCCACATTCAGTGCAACTTGGTGGCCTGCAACGACAGTCGCTCCCAAAAAGCCTAATGCTAGGGCAACGGCAGCAAAAATGCTGGATTCAGCAAAGATACTCAACCCGATAGGAAGTCCCAGCGTTAACAAAGGGCGAAGCTCCCGCCACCGAGGCCAATCCCAGCGCGCGAATAACTCAACCGGCCGATAACGGTAGTGCCGCACGTTCAACACCAGCATACAACCCAACATCAACCACAGAGTCAACGCAGTCGCCAAACCACACCCGGTTGCGCCTAATGTCGGAAACCCGAACTTGCCATAGATCAGCGTGTAATTACTGAACACGTTAACCGCCAAGCCGATAAAACCAATGGTCATGATCGGGCGGGTAAACCCTATTCCCTCGCTGAGGAAACGGAGCACGGTGTAAGCAAATACAGCAGGGACTCCCCAGGACAGCGCGTCAAGATAGTCATCAGCCACCGGAATGATCGGCTGATCCACCGCTAACCAATGCATGAATCTGGTTGTGCTCCGCAACAGCAGGAAGGCAGGTATGCTTAACAAAAAGCCCAACCACAATGACTGACGAACCAAGCCACCGATCTCCCTGGGTTTACCGGCCCCATAAAGATGGGCTACAGAGGGGCTGATCGCCATCAAAATGCCTAATATCAACAAATACAGCGGATTCCATAAACTGGTGCCGATCGCGACGGCAGCGAGTTCCAGGGCACCGACTTTACCGACCATCACCGTGTCGGTAAAACCCATTAACATGTAAGAGATCTGCGCTACCATAAGTGGGCCGCCCAAACGCAACAAAGCCAGCATTTCCGTGCTAACTCGACCGTGACTCGATAAAGTCATCGCGACTGGAGCGACGTTTGGTGTGGAGGCATCAATGGCGATAAAGAGCGATCAGCGACCAATTTGAGGATTTTGCAATGAATAACGATTTACCATGGCTGCGCAACGTGTCTGGTCAGTCTATGACCAGATGAGACTCACCAAAAAGAACATTTCGACTATCTTGAACAGCTGACGGAGAAATATCAAAAATACGGCCAGCCAGATACCGAGGAAGCGACTAAATTAAACGCGCTACTGAAAGCACACGATGCTCAAGTACAGCGTTTCAAAATCGCCCTGCAGCATCTCAAGGACTCGAATAGCCAAGCTCACGCCGCGTTTATCGCCCATATCGCCACTAAGAATAGCGCAGGAGAAAAGGCCAATGGCAGCTGAACGATTACGCTGCTGCCGGTTTCGAACGGGTTCGAATCAACACTTCAGAGTGCAGGGTGCGATGCACCGGACAACGCTCGGCTATTTCCAACAGACGTGCCTGCTGCTCTTGGGTTAAATCGCCTTCGATAGTAATAGTGCGTTCGATCCGATCAATTTTGCCTACCTGAGTTTCACAATCTTCACAATCCTTGGCATGTATTTTTTCGTGGTTCAGTTCGACGCTGATTCGCTGCACGGGCAATCCCTTATGCTGAGCATACAGCCGTAGGGTCATATTCGTGCAAGCGCCCAATGCCGCCAGTAAATAATCGTATGGATTGGGTCCTGAATCAGTCCCGCCCAGGGATACCGGCTCATCGGCTGGTAGAGTGTGAATTCCTATCTTGATTTCCTGGGCCAGAGAACTGTGACGGGTTTCCCTAACCTGCACGGAACCGGGTGTCGTCTCAACTACTGCAGGTTGCGTTACCACAGTCAGGTAACGGCTAGCCCACGCTGTCAGCACATTGGCGACAAAATCCGCATCGGCAACCCGCGACACCATGTGATCGGCATCATCCAAAGAAACAAAGCTTTTCGGGTGTTTGGCGGCGCCGTAAAGCCGTGACGCATGATCAATGTTCACTACTTCATCAACCGGGGAATGAAAGATTAACAGCGGTTTACGCAACTCGGAGACTCGCTGCAGCAAATTCTGCTCCGCAATATCGTCTAAAAACTGTTTCTTGATGCGGAACTTGCGTCCAACCAGCGTCACTTCCATTTCACCTTGGGCGTGAATAGCAGGGATCGCATCAGTGAAAAAATGACCGACATGGGCGACATCGCTCGGTGCGTTGAGGGTAGCAACGGCACGAACTTCGGGTATCAACCCGGCTGCCGCCAACACGGCAGCCCCTCCCAGGCTATGACCGATCAGAATCGCAGGCGCTTGATAATGTTCTCGTAAGAATTGAGCCGCCTGAATTAAATCCTGCACGTTAGAGGAAAAATTAGTGTTGGCAAATTCTCCGCCGCTACTGCCTAAACCGGTAAAGTCAAAACGCAAGACGGCAATACCGCGTTTCGCCAAAGCTTGACTGATGCGCACCGCCGTCAGCACCTCTTTGGAACAACTGAAACAATGAGCGAATAGCGCATATCCATGACACTCTCCAGCGGGATGATCCAAGCGTGCGGCTAATAAATCACCCTGATAACCGGGAAAGGTAATGCGTTTTGTAACGGACATCATGACTTCTCCGTATTGTTCAAGCCCAACTGAATTAGCTGTTCACCGGAGCGGCCTGCGGCGCGCGCAGTTGTTGCCAAAGCCCGCCGCTGCTGAAGCATTGCCAGCCCCAGTTGAGCCAACGCAACAGAGCAAACGCCAACCACAGTGCCCATGCCAACATCAGACCGCGATAAACGATCAAAGGTGCTGAAATCGCCCAAGCCTCAGGCAGCTGCGCCGGTGATCGGTCCTGATACCACTGTAGTTGGTAGGCGCTGGAGCCGTTACCGGCGATTTGCATGGTCGGTGGTCCTAGCAAGCCTTGATTGATGGCGTATAACAGGGCAACCAACGCGGCTGGGGTGAGCAACACTAATGCAATCTGCAACAAGTTGAATGACCATTTACCCCACTCATCGCCGGCGGTTTTACGCCTACCCAATAACAGTAGCCAGCCAACCACCAGTACCGTTGTCGCGATCCCTGCCTGACTCAGTCCGACGCCTAACAAAAACCATTGCCCGGTCGATAAGGGGGTTTGCCCGTAGCGAGCCAATGCCAACGCGCCGAACGCAATGACGATTAACATGCCCCAAACAATACTGCCGGCCCTAGCAACGGCCCTGCAGTAAAGAGTATCCATCGGTCGTTGGATGGATTGAGCACAATGCGGGTATTTACGCTATCCGATCCCAAATCGACGGTGGGTGTAATGTAGCGTGCAGATATGCCCTCCTCGGTACGCCAATCCACACTGATCCGCTGCTCGCCAGGGTTAAGTGCGAGGGTTAAGCGCTGATTTTGCAATTGCAGGGGTTGCGAATCCCCGTTTACCACAACCCCGGTTAGTTCAGCGCCTGCCGGTAGCGTCAGCGTGTGTTCATTGCCCCGGCTGCTGCGAATGGATAATGCCAAGCTTATGGCGGTAGCCCGTTGCCCCGGCACGACAGTCAAACGGGCTGAGTCAATCGTGACGGTCTTGCCGGCGACTCCCGCCGGTCGGGTAATCGTTAATTGCAAGGATTCTCCGGGCCAAGGTCGCCACTCCGGCAACCACTCGCCACGATCATTATGCCGATGAATGATCGGTAGACCGGCGGCTTCGATATGCCAGAGCGGACCGGCGCGCAATCGCCAGATTTCGACAAAGTTTCGGGTCGATTCGGCATGTAATGTCAGTTGCTCGGCTTTCTCTAGAGTCGCCGACCATTCGATACTGGTTTGGGACGGGGATAGGTTTAGCAATACTTGGTTATCACTGACGCGTACTCCCGGCGTGGTCACCCGTTCTCCGGACAGTAGTGGAATGGCCAGTACGACGGCTGAGTTTGCTTGACTCGTGCGTTGCACACGAGTGTGCACTTGCCAATCGACGCCCAAAATCAATTCCCGTTCCACTGTAATAAAAGGCGGAATTACGCCAGGTTGTAAAGTAGCCGGGGCACCTACTCCACGCTGGCGAGTCAGTTGAATTGAATCGCCAATTCCGCCTCCATCGTAAAGTCCCTCCACGTTCCACCCGCTAACCTCTGTGTTGACCCAGCCTGGTTTCATCGGTAGTGGTAGTTGAAAGCTCAGTAATTCGGCCGGCAACAATGCACGCAACTCTAACTCGTGTTGGCCGGCTGGTATCCGGGCCCACAAGCCGTGATCCGGTGCGCGATATAGCGGTGCGAATGGTTGGCTATCTAAACTGACGCTAAGCGGGATTAACCGATCGCTGATCAGCGGTAACGGTATTGCGCTATCCACTTGACTGTTCAGTAACAGTTTGAGCTGTAATTCCTGAGTTGTAGCAGAAACGCTCAGCGTCGCCAGATGCGTGCACCGAGGTTGACAATCCGGAGCTTCGGTCAGGCGTTCGCGTAGTTCCTCCAGCAATACCGGGGACGGCATAGGCAAGGTTTCGGCATGTGCGCCGGGAGCAGCAAGCAACACAGATAACACTAGAAGGAGGGAGGCTACCGGGGCGATCGGCAACAACTCAGGTTCCGGTTTTGGCTGTTGCCGGGCCGGTCGAGCTGTTCTAAATAGTAAAGCAAGCAGCAATGCGGCGCTGAAAAACAACCATAATCGTGTCACCCAGGGTGGGGAAAACCAAAGTCGTAGCCGTTGATCAGCGGCAACCGGCCCATTCCAGCTCAATATCGCCTGATTCCAACGCCAATCGGGAAGGCCGGGACCGGTTTGTAATTGAATCGTAGAATCATAATCCTGTTGCACGGCTTCTTCCACAAACACTGGCCAGCGGTGCACTC
>JAAUQA010000022.1 GCA_012032855.1 Candidatus Competibacteraceae bacterium | reverse complement strand
CTGAGCGCCAAAGCACTCTATGCGGTGCTCTCTAAAACGTCGGGCAGCACGCTTCGTTTACTCGATCTGCGCCTGACTATGGACCAACAATACGGTCGGTTTGGTTTTATGATAGGCGATTCCGCCCTCCGGTTGGAGAGTTTGGAGACGACCAATCTGTTCGGAGATGTGCCTGGCACGCTCAAGCTGACCGACTTGGTGTTGCGTACCGATGTCAAAGAGCGGGAAAGCTGGATGGACAGCGGCTTCAGCCTAGCGGTCAAAGAGCTGACCTGGAATCAGGCCACGATCGGTTCCGTGCAATTCCAACTGTCCGCCAATCGGTTGAATGGCGCAACGCTTGCGCAACTCAAGCAATGGAACCGGCAATACAGCGGCAACGATGACAATCCTGCCGCTGTTCAAGCCTTATTGAATATGTTACCGACGTTGTTGCGGGACAATCCTGAGCTGGTCTGGGAGGTGCGAGCGAACGCGCCGGAAGGTGATTTACAGGCCAGTGCCAAAATCGTCCTACAGGACCCCGGCTCCAGTCAATCGCAAAATCCCGTACAGTGGTTTAACGCCGTCGCCAATGCCAATGCGGAATTAGCTATCTCCAGGGCGTTGTTAGAGGCGAGCTTGACCAACATCGTCAAGGCGCAACTGATTGCTGCGGCGATCCAGGAAGGAGAAGACCCCGATGAACAAGAACTCACTGATATTGCGGTATTAAAAACTCAGCAACAACTAGCCCAACTGCAAGCGACCCAATGGCTGCGCCTGGAGGAGGAAACCTACCGAGCGCAGGCGCGCTTCGAACAGGGCCGCTTGTTTGTGAACGACACCGAAATCCCATTTCTTTTTTAGTGCGGCAGCAAATCGGCAAGCTGCAGGTTGGGGAATGAACATGCGCGCGTTTTGAACAGGCTCTGGCCGACTTGCCCCTTGCCCTACAAGCCGAGGTGGTCACTCATTGGCAGCATTTCAGTGACGCCGCTGCCCGCGACAACCTGGCCTTGACCGCAATGCCTTGGGATGCATTGGTGCGAGTCTGGGCGGCCAGCGAATTCGTGGCCCGTTCCTGCTGTCGTGAACCACAAGTATTCCAACAGCTACTGGATAGTGGCGAATTGACCGTGACGGGTCCGGCTACAGTCTCTCGTAGCGCGCAGCGGTTAGCTGCTGAACTAGCCGGTGTCGATAATGAACAAGCCTTGATGACGGTCTTACGGCGGTTCCGCCGTTGGGAAATGGCGCGTATCGCATGGCGGGACTTGGTAGGGCTAGCTTCGCTCTCCGAAACCTTATCGGCGCTGTCCGGGCTAGCCGATGCTGTCCTTGATGCGGCATTGGATAAAATCTACGCCTGGCATTGTCAACGGTTCGGGGTGCCACAGGACGATCAAGGCAATGCGCAACAGCTGGTTGTGCTGGGGATGGCAAGCTGGGCGGCGGAGAACTGAATTTTTCTTCCGACATCGATTTGATGTTCACCTTCCCGCGCAAAGGTCATACCGATACCCGTCGTGGAATGAGTAATGAGGACTTTTTCCGCCGTCTCGGCCAAAACCTGATCAAGGTGATACACGAACCGACTGCGGACGGGTTTGTGTTTCGGATCGATATGCGCTTGCGGCCCTTCGGCGAGTCCGGCCCGTTAGTCATGCATTTCGATGCCTTCGAGGAGTATTACCAAAATCACGGTCGTGACTGGGAACGTTACGCCATGATTAAAGCCCGGGTATGCGCCGGTGATCATGCCGCCGGGGAAGAACTACTGGAGCGGTTACGCCCGTTCATCTATCGTCGCTATTTGGATTACAGTGCATTCGAGTCGTTGCGTACTATGAAGGCACTGATCAGCCGCGAGGTGGAGCGCAAAAGCATGTTTCGCAACGTTAAGTTGGGGCCGGGCGGGATTCGTGAAATTGAGTTCATCGGGCAAGCCTTTCAGCTCATTTATGGCGGTCGCGAACCGGCCTTACGTCAACGGAGTTTAGTTCCGGTGTTGGATTACTTGGCCGCCAGCGGGCGGTTACTTGCCACGACAGTCGACGTCCTCAACCAGGCTTATGATTTCCTGAGAAGGGTAGAAAACCGTCTGCAAGCTTGGTCGGATCAACAAACCCATAACCTGCCGACCGATGCGACTGCAAAACTCCGCTTGGCTTGGAGCATGGGATTTTCGGATTGGGAATCGTTCAAGCAGGTACTGTTGCAACACACCGACTGCGTGTCGGCCCAATTTGCTCTGGTATTCGAGGCTGCACCCGAACAGTCAACGAGTACGGCGTTGGATTTCGCTTCACTTTGGAACGGAGTCACGAGCGAGGAAAACGCAGTGGCCTATTTAGCTACGCGGGACTTCGCTGAACCCGCTCAAGTATGGCGTAAATTGCAACATTTACAAAGTGGCCTAACCTATCGGAGTTTGAGTCAGCGCGGGCGGGAGCGGCTGGATAAGCTCATGCCATTGGTGTTAGAGGCAGTGACCGTCGTTGCTGAACCTGCCGTAACCTTGGAACGTCTTATTCAGTTGTTGGAAACGATTGCCCGCCGTTCCGTATACCTGTCTTTGCTATTTGAAAAACCTCAAGCGTTGGCGCAACTGGTCAAGCTGTGTGCCGCTAGTGTCTGGATTGCTCGCCACCTCACTCGCCATCCGCTCCTGCTGGACGAACTGCTGGACCCCGTCACGCTTTATCATCCGCCTGACCGCAGCGGTATGGGACCGGAACTACAGCGCTATTTGGAGCAGGTTCCGGCCGATGACGGAGAGCAAGTCATCGATGCACTGCGGCATTTTCAACAAACTCAGATGTTGCGGGTAGCCTCCGCCGATGTCAGCGATGCCATGCCCTTGATGGTGGTCAGCGACCACTTGACCGAAATCGCTGAAGTGTTGTTGCGTAAAGTATTGGAACTGGCTTGGGGCCGATTTGCTACCGCGTTTTGGCGCGCCGATCTGCACTGTGGAGGGTCAACAGCGCAAGGCAAATTTTGCCATCATTGCTTATGGCAAACTCGGCGGCATTGAATTGAACTACGGTTCGGATTTGGATTTGGTATTTCTGCACGACAGCGCCGGTCAACAGCAACACACCAGTGGTCCGCGCGCTATCGAAAACGGAGCCTTTTTCGCCAAGCTGGTCAAACGCATCATTCACTGGGTGAGCACTCGCACGGCAGCGGGCGAACTGTATGAGGTCGATACACGGTTAAGACCCAGTGGCCGCGCGGGTCTGCTGGTCAGTAGCCTGGATGCTTTTATTGAATATCAACAAAAACAAGCCTGGACTTGGGAACATCAGGCTTTGGTTAGAGCGCGGGTGGTGGCCGGATCGACCGCGTTGGCGGAACAATTCGATGCGATCCGCCGGGACGTCTTGAGTCGGGAACGCGATCCCATTCAGCTGCGCCGCGAGGTACGGGAGATGCGCGAGCGGATGCGCGAAGAGCTTGGCTCCCAACAAACCGGTGCTTTTCATTTGAAACAAGATCCCGGTGGTATCGCCGATATTGAATTCATGGTGCAATATGCGGTGTTAGCGCACGCGCATCGTTATCCGGCGCTGTTGACTTATACGGATAATATTCGCCAGTTGGACGGTTTGGAACAATACGGGATTCTAAGCGCACAGGATGCGACCCTGCTGCGCGACGCCTATCGTGGCTTACGGCGCCTTATCCATCGACTCACCTTACAGGAACTACCCGGCCTGGTCCCGTTGGCCACTGTGGAATCCTACCGGGAAGCTGTGGTGCGGATCTGGCGACAGCTGATGGAAGAGGTGTAATTAAACGCTCCGACAAGAATACTTATGGTGTTCCAAAGGAGTCGGCACAATCGACGAGTTATCGTGGCTTTTAACCAATGAAGAGGATAGATGATGATTGATATTGAAGTTGGCGGTTTTTTCGGCTTACTCATATTAATTGCCGATATATGGGCAATAATCAGTACCGTACAAAGCCGAGCTTCGACCGGCAAAAAAGTGCTATGGATCGTCCTGATTTTATTGTTACCGCTGTTGGGATTGATTATTTGGTTTTTCTTCGGACCCCGTGCATCGCGATCAACCAACTCATAATCAGGGCAAGCCCTGGCCAAGCAACAATTATCAACCGGTTTAATGGAAAAGGATTATTATCGAACGAAGTATCTGGAGCACATACAAATCCGAAGCAGTACGATAGGTAAGGAAGACTCGGTTAAATTAGTGCTAACCTTTTTTCCGGGATTTGTATTAGCCAAACCAGTTCATCTTACTGAATAGCGGTAACTTTAACTCTCCTGTCGTTTTCCCATATGCCGACTACCTTTTCGCGCTAGCGGAATAAAAAACGCCTTGGCCATGCTTTCTTCCATTGAGCCATTCACCTTCATACCGGTCGCCGTTTGAGTAATAATAAACACCTTGACCGTTGGTGCGGCCGTTTTTGTATGAACCCACGTATTTATCTCCACGTTGCGCATTGAAGAAAGTGCCTTGCCCATGCCTTTTGCCGTCTTTCCATTGGCCATCATACCGATTGCCACTATTGTAGTAATAAGTGCCCCGCCCATTTAGCAGCCCATTTCTAAATTCACCTGCATATTTCTCACCATTTTTGTAGAGATAAGTGCCCCGCCCATTAATCACAGCGTTTCTAAATTGGCCGGTGTACTTGTCGCCACTTGGATAATGAAACGTACCGATGCCATTACCGCAGTTGCCCTCCACACAACCGGGCGCTTGTTTTTGGGGCTGCGCGGTCGGTGTGACTGTTGGCGGTGGTGACGCGGGGACGGGTTCAGTTGCTTTACTCGGTGGCTTTTGAAGCTGTTGCAGTTGTTCGAGCTTTAAGCGCGCCGCCAGGGCATAGCGAGGACTGTCCGAGAAGGCAGCCAAAAACTGTTCCACATCGGCTGCTTCGTTACTGTTTTGACCACGTTCCACATCGCTTCCGCTTTCGCTTCGAATGCAGCGCGGGCTTCCGCTTGTGCCTGAGCCTTTGCTTGGGCCTCCGCCTGAGCTTTTTCCTCAGCTTGAGCTTGCGCCGCGGCACGTGCTTTTGCTTCAGCTTCAGCTTCAGCTCTCGCTTTTGCTTCGGCTTCGGCTTCAGTCTTAGCCTGGGCTTGCGCTTGCGCTTGCGCTTCAGTCTGAGCCTCTTGTTTAATCTGAGCTATTCGATTTCGCAATGTCAGCAAACGACTGGATTGAGGATTAACTTGTTCAAGCCGCTGCAGATAACTCTCGGTTTTGGTGGTATCGCCCTTACGGATGGTTGCTTCGGCCCAAGCAACATATTGATCCTCAATGCGCTGCAGGCCCGAGCGGGCATCCTGATTGCCGGGGTATTGTCGCAATATATCGGAATAACAATCGAAGGCATTGCCACCGCGACCTGTCGTTAATCGATTCGCCTTGAAGTGGCCCGAACACACTTCCAACAAACCAGCCAGCTGCGATTCAGTCTGCTGAGTGTTGAGTGCATCTCGCAAAGTCAGCAGGTCACCGTTTTCCGGGTCCAACTCCAAACCACGCTTGATTGCAGCTAAGCTGTCGGTAAGGTCACCAGCGTCGCGTAGCTGCCGTGCGTTGGCCAAAATAGCTTGAATTTGCTGTTGCTGCTGTTCAGTTTGTTTACGTTGCTGGGTTTGCTGTATCAGAATGCTTTGTTGCAATGCCAGCAAACCAGCATGTTCTGGAACCGCTTGCAAGCCTTCCGCAATGGTTTGCAGGCTTGCTTCTAATTCGCCGTTTTCACGATGTTGCTCAGCACCTACCAGAGCGTCTTCGGCTTGTTGCCGGATGGTTTCTGTCTGTTGGGCAACTTCTTGTACTTGCGCTTCTCGTTGGGCGACTTCCTGCTCTTGGGCCTGCTGAAGCTGTCGTTGAGCAGCCTCCTGCTCTCGAATTTCTTGAAGCTGTCGTTGCGCTGCTTCTGCTTGCTCCTTGGCATCCCGTAACTGCACTTGCAATTGCACTTGATCGCGTAAAGCCAATAGTTCTTGGTTTTCCGGCATTATTTGCAATCCTTGCTCAATTTGCTCCATGCTGGCTTCCAATGCATCTTGCTGCTTTTCCCTTAGGGCTGCGGCCAAGTAGCGTTCTGCCTGTTGGCGCTGTGCTGCAAGTTGCTGTTGCTCAGTGTCCGCCGGAACAGCTGGAGCGGTAGCTATCGATGGGGTTCGATCCGGTTGCAGTGGGTCCGATGGATTTAAAAAGCCCAGTATATTCCGCCCGCCGATAAAGCGGTCAGGATTGTCGCCGGAATCCCAACTTTCCAGGGATTGATGCGCTTTTTCCTTCGGCGGCGCTGGATAGGCACCGGCGTCACGACGGTCTCGTCGTATTTGGCACTGGGTGGCGTGAAATAATCATGCGCCGCCTGCTCCAATGCCAAGATGTATTGTTCGGATGATGGGTAACGTTCTTGTGGGTCTTTGGCGAGCAGGCAATTCAGCACGGGTTGAAAAGCAACCAGCTTGGGCGGTAAATCGGGAATCGACTCGGTCACATGTTTAAAGGCTAAGGCAAAGCTGTCATCAGCCGAGAAGGGGAGTTGCCCAGTCAGCATTTCGTAAAACAATACGCCTAGACTGTAAAGATCTGAACGAGCATCGACTAACTTGCCCCTGACCTGCTCTGGACTCATATAACGCGGAGTGCCCAGCGAAACGCCGGATTGTGTCATGACGGTAGCGCTACCCACCGCTTTGGCGATACCGAAGTCGGTCAGAACGGGATCGCCCTGCTCGCGAAACATGATGTTTTGCGGCTTGATATCACGGTGGATGATACCTTGTTTGTGCGCATGTCCAAGCGCGCTGGCGACGCTTTTAATGATTCTCAGGGTTTCGGCTACCGGTAACCCGGTTTTCATTCGTTCTGCCAGATTCCCGCCGGGCAAGTACTCCATAGCCAGATAAAAGTAAATATCGCTGTGGTTTCCTACGTCGAAAATAGTGACGATACGAGGATCCATCAATTGCGCAATAATTCTACCTTCGCGTATAAAGCGCTTGGTAAAGTTTTCATCGGTTACTAAGGCGGGATTGATAACTTTCAACGCCACCCGGCGTTCGAGAGATTCTTGCATCGCCAGATAGACGGTTGCCATGCCGCCACGGCCAAGTTCGCCTTCGATGCTATAGCCCGGTATCTCCATGTTGATGAGGGTCTGCTCTATGGGTTGTTCTGAGTAAAGTGCTGCGGCTTATTATGACTAAGCCTAGCCTGCAGCGTGCGTATTCGATTGCTATTATAAATCGGCAGTGGTGACCTTAAGCCCTTCTACCGCATTGGGCAATTGGGTTGTGATGAGTTGATCTCCTATTTGTAACGCCGGACTGCGGATCAACACTTGCGCACTGCCGTCCGGATTATACCGCTCTCCGACACGTTCTACCGTCACCCCGGCTAGGCGGCCATCAGTCAAACGATAGACCCGGTCCAGACCGTACAGCGCACTGGACGGCAAAGCCACGAGCTGCTCCTGCGGCGGTAACTGCAACACAAGTCGCAACAACCGTCCCGGCACAATGGAATCAGCTCCGTCGATGGGGATAAACAGCGCATCAATCCCGCCCAGCGATCTTGCCGCTTGCGCGCTCAGCCGTTGCAAACGCGCTGACAGGGAACGACCATCCTGCTGGCCATGCGCGAGCAAGCTCCCCCCTGCCTTCAAGCTTGCGCGTATCACCGGCAAGTAGCGGAAGGGTATCTGGGCACGAATTTCCAACTCAGCCGTGGCGTAGAGGGATACTAGGCTATCGCCAATCCGCACCCGATCGCCCGGTGCAACCGGCACACTCGCTACCCGACCGGCAAACGGCGCGACAATTCGCGTGCGTTGCAAATCTAACTCGGCCTGATCGCGCAGTGCTTCGGCTCTAGCCAACCGGGCTCGCAACTGAGCCGAGCGGGTGCTATGGTCATCAATCGCCAATTGCCGGGCGTTTACCGCCAGCGCTTGGCGCTGAAACGCCAACCGGGCCTCGTCGAGCAGCGATTCGGAACCGACCTTGCGTTGTCTCAGATCTTCGGCACGAGTTACCGCCCGTCGATCCAATTCCAGCATGGCTTTATCGTACTCCAGAGCTGCCAGGTCGCTGCGATAGCGTTTTAATTCACTGTCGATCAAGGCTTGGATCTCCGCCACGTCGGCTTCGCGCTGGCGCTGTGCGAGTTGTCCGTCTCGTTCGTCTAACAGGACTAACAACTGTTGGTCTGTGACCAACTGGCCTTCGGCGACCAGCACTTGGGTGATGTCTGCAGCAATAGCAGCGCTTAATTCAGCTTGTCGAGGCGCCTCCACAGTGCCGTATAACAGTAACTCAGGCTGATAACGAGCGGGTTCAATCTCAATAGCAGTCACTCGCCATGCTTTTTCTTCCGATTGCATAGCGGGTACTGCCGGACGTGTCGTGCGCAGCATAACGAAACTGCCAATAGCTAAGGCAATAATCGCTATCGGCAACCCAAGCCGGATCAGTAAAGGAGGACGAGCAATCGTCACGAAACTGCTGTTACGCTGATATAGACAGGGTGGGCTTATTCAACGATCAGCACCCATTGCTTGCGCCCATTGTTGAGTTGCTTCCCTGGCGCGCGCGGCGGTGGCACGATCAAAGTTGGGTGCTAATTCGGGCCAGCCCGTGCCATGCTGCAGAATGATTTGCAGCAAAGTTTCGATGTGACGGGAATCATCATTCAAGGCTGGGATATAGCGGTACTGTTCGCCACCGGCCTTAACAAAAAACTGCCGGTTTTCCTGTTCGATCTCTTCTAGTGTTTCTAGGCAATCGGCAGCAAAGCCGGGGCAGATCACATCCACGCTCTTAATTCCTTGCTTAGCCCACTCTTTCAGCAAATCGCTGGCGTAAGGTTTCAGCCATTCCGCCGGACCGAAGCGGGATTGGAACGCAACCGCCCAATCCTCGGCGCCCAATTGCAAATAATCGGCAATCAGACGGGCGGTTTTATGACATTCGCAATGATACGGATCGCCAGCCAGCAAATTACGCCGCGGCAAGCCGTGAAAAGAAAACAAGAGTTTCTCCCCGGGCGGCGATTGATTCCAAGCATCGCGGACACTTTCCGCCACCGCCTTGATGTAGTTGGCATCATCATGGTAGTGATTAACCATGCGTAATTCCGGTAGCCAGCGCCACGTTCTGAGTTCTTTAGCTACCGCATCAAAGGTGGAGGCAGTCGTGGTGGCGGAGTATTGGGGATAGAGTGGAAAGAGCAACAGGCGACGAACGCCCGCTTCCCGTAACTCGTTCAAGGCGCTGGCAATGGAGGGATTGCCGTAGCGCATACCCACCGCCACTTTCACCGAGCCGCCGCACAGCCCGTCCAGGCGCTCAGCAATTGCCGTTGCTTGACGTTGGGTAATGTTCAGCAACGGTGAGCCATCCTCAGACCAAATCATGCGATAACGGCGCGCTGATTGTCCCGAACGCAGCGGCAGAATAAATGCGTTTAGAATCAGCCACCACACGGGGCGGGGCACTTCCACGACCCGTGGATCCCACAGAAACTCACGCAGATAACGACGCACAGCGCGCGCGGTGGGGCTGATCAGGAGTCCCTAAGTTAGCCAGCAGAATCCCGCTGCAGGGCTCCTGCTCATGAGAGAAAGTCGCTTCATTTTTCACAATATTGAAGGTGATATTGGTCGCTTAGAAGGAAAGTTCATTATAACGTTACCTTGGTTTGGAAGAAGTCGGTTAAGTTCATTGGGCTGTCCGCTTCTATAATTGTTACAAACGCACCGACTATTACAACACTCCTTCGGGAGTTCAGATAGGAGACTATCCCATGCTCGGCGTTTTTCTCGACAGGGCTTCATTGGATCTCAACGATCTGAACCTCACTACCCTGGATAACTGCCTGCCGACGATGCGGTATTATCCCATGACCTCTTCTGCACAAGTGATGGAGCGTATCGCGGGGGCGACTGTGGTGATCAGTAACAAGGTGGTTCTGGACTCTACCGCCCTGGAGTCGGTACCGGAGCTACGCTTGATTTGCGTTGCCGCCACGGGGACCAATAACATCGACTTACAAGCGGCAACCCGCCTAGGAATTACGGTCTGTAACTGCCGAGGTTACGGCACGCCGTCAGTCGTGCAGCATGTGTTCAGTCTCATCTTGGCGTTAATGACCCATCTACCGGATTATCATCGGGCGGTTGCCGAGCAGCGCTGGCAAGGAGCTGAGCAGTTTTGTCTGTTGGATTTCCCGATTCGGGAACTCGCCGACAAAACGTTGGGGATTATAGGCTACGGCGAATTAGGCAAGAGCGTCGCGCGTATCGCAGAAGCGTTTGGCATGAAAGTTCTGATTGCGCAACGTCCGGGGACTTTGGAACCCGAAAGCGGTCGGATTCCCCTCCCCGTGTTACTGCCGCAGGTTGATGTGCTGAGCCTACATTGTCCGCTGACCCCCGAAACCCGCGGTTTGATCGGTGCCTGGGAATTAGCCTTAATGCGGCGCGATGCGATTCTCATCAATGCCGCCCGAGGGGGCATAGTCGATGAGGCTGCCCTTGCCAGGGCGCTGCGGGAAGGTGCGCTGGGTGGAGCCGGCGTGGATGTATTGACGGAAGAGCCGCCGGCTCACGGGAACCCACTATTGGAAAAAGAGATTCCCAATCTGATAGTGACTCCGCATTGCGCCTGGGGTAGCCGCGAAGCACGCCAGCGTTTGACGGGACAACTGGTGGAAAATATAGCGGGTTTCTTGAAGGGGGGGGGCGGTAAGAGTGGTGGTTTAAAAGTCATTCAAAACACTGCGGAATCATACCGTCTGTCGGGAAAATCCCAGGCAAAATCGCATCCTGCATCGAATGGATTGCGCCTTTGACTAAACCACCCTATTCTTCGTACTGTTTCTGGTATATGCAGTATTTGATCCTAGCGAACAGGAATACAATAATGAACTTCCTAGAGAACTTTCACATCTCCAGATTTTGGGTTATAGCATTGCTGACCCTGGCCGTGTTGTCTCCTCCCGCGATTTTGGCTGCAGAGCGGCGCGGTGAAGCTAAAATTCACGTTCCCAACCGCAATCCCGGGCTTGAAGTCGAGGATCTCACCGGTGATTTAACCGCAGCGGATCTTGCGCAACTGTTGGCCGGTCCCGGCGTGGAGATTTCCAATGTCAACTATGTCGGCGGCGACTTGGCAGCCGGCACGTTTATCGGGGGCACCGGAATTATCGGGTTTGAAAGCGGCGTTATCCTGAGTAGTGGCCAGGCCATCGACGTGGTCGGACCGAATACAGCAGATAACACCAGCACAGACCTCGGCACGCCGGGGGATCAAGATTTGACGGATTTGTCCGGCTTCGAAACCAATGACGCTACCATACTTGAGTTCGATTTGGTGCCGAACGCATCGGTGCTGTTTATCCGCTACGTGTTCGCTTCGGAGGAGTACAACGAATTTGTCGAGACCTCGTTCAACGACGTGTTCGCCTTTTTCGTCAACGATAAGAACTGCGCGCTGGTCGACGAGGACCCGGTGTCCATCAATACCATCAACAACGGAAATCCTTTTGGGGAAGGAACAGCGACTAATCCCGAAGCGTATATCAATAACGATCTCAGCGATGGGGGTGGCGCCATTGATACCGAGATGGACGGCCTAACTGTACTCTTGACTTGCACGGCGATTGTAAACCCCGGAGTTACCAATACCCTCAAACTGGCGGTTGCCGACGCTAGCGACTCGATTCTGGACTCGGCTGTTTTTCTGGCGACGGGGGGCGTGACCACCACCCTGGGGGATCAGATTGGCGTGGTGCGGAATGGTAAATTTTGGTTCCTGGACAGCAATGATAATGATCAATGGGATGGATGCCAACAAGACAACGGTGAAGACGGCTGTTTCATCTTTGGTGCTCCCAACGACCAGCCGGTCGTCGCGGATTGGAACAGCGACGGATTCAGCGAAATCGGTGTCAAGCGCGGGAGACAGTGGTTCCTGGACAATAACGCCAACGGCGCATGGGATGGGTGTGATGTGGATCGCTGCGTCTCCAATTGGGGCAATCCACGCGATTTGCCTGTTGGTGGGCTGTGGAAACCGTAGCTGGTTTACCGACTCACTAACCGTCACATAACATTTGTGGTCATAGCGCAAAGGAACAACAGTATGAATTTCCCAACCCCGTTTAATTTCCCTAGTCGGCTGGCCCTAGGGCTTGGCTTGTTATTGCTTAATCCTTTGGTCAGTTCGGCGGTCGAACGCGAGGGCCAAACCAAGGTACATACGCCCACCAAAGCCCCTAGCAACCTGGTTATCAAACCATTATCCGCGGCGTTGGTGCCCGCGGACTTGGTACGCCTTTTGGTTGGTCCCGGCGTTCCCTTCAGCAATGTCGTTTATACCGGAGATATCTTGGCGGCCGGTACCTTTAAGGGTGGCAAGAACATTGTCGGCTTCGAAAGAGGTATTCTTCTCGGCACCGGGCAAGTAGAGGATGTCGTCGGGCCTAATACTCTGGATAGAACAAATACTAATCTTGGGGAACCCGGTGATGCCGATCTTGCTGCGTTAGCCGGCTTCAACACCAAAGATGCAGCCGTTCTGCAATTCGATTTCATACCCACTAAGCCGACACTTTCTATCCAATATGTGTTTGCCTCTGAGGAATACAACGAATTCGTCGGAAACCAGTTTAACGATGTATTCGCTTTTTTCGTCAACGGTACCAACTGCGCGACCATTGGCGGATCACCTGTTTCCATCAATACCGTAAATAACGGCAAGCCGTTTGGCTCCGGAGGACCTAACTCGGATTCTTTTATCAACAATGTGATGAGTGACGGTGGTACTATCAATACCGAAATGGACGGTTTGACCGTTGTATTGACCTGTTCAGCTTCGGTCAATCCGGGCGTTGCCAATACCCTCAAACTGGCTATTGCGGATGGTTCGGATGCCTTAGTCGATGCTGCCGTCTTCATTGCCACAGGCATTTTGGGTGATAGAATCGGGGTGATGCGTGACGGTCAATGGTTTCTTGATCTCAACGGTAATGACGAATTCGATGAGGAAGAAATTAACAACCCGTTCACTTTCGGTCAGGCTGGCGATGACCCGGTAGTCGGTGACTGGAATAACGATGGCTTCAGCGAAATCGGTGTTCGCCGCGGCAGAGAATGGTTTTTGGATTTCAACGGCAACCGTGTACTAGACAGCTGTGGTATCGATATTTGTATCGAACACTTCGGGAATCCTTCAGATCAGCCGATCCCGGGTGATTGGAACGGTGACGGATTCAGCGAAGTCGGCGTTAAACGCAGGGCTTCCTGGTTTTTGGATCTGAGCGGCAACGATGCTTGGGATGACTGTGCGCAGGATACCTGCATCGGGGTCTGGGGCGCGCCGAACGATGTTCCGGTCTCCGGCAGTTGGCGACCGCAATAGTCTAGTCACCGCCCGGTTCACACGACCGGGCGGCATCCTAAAACCCGTAAGAGTGTTATGAAAAACGATTCCCCCCGCGCAATCCATCTTAAAGACTATACCCCTCCCACTTTTCTGATCGACACTGTCAATTTACGCTTCGAGTTAGGCGAGGATGCCACATTCGTGCACTCCCGGCTGTCCTTGCGCCGTAATCCTGAATCGACCGAAGCAGGAACTGCTTCTTTGGTGTTGGATGGCCAACAGTTGGAGCTGGTCGAGCTTCGTTTGGATGGACGGACGCTGACCCCGGAACACTATACCGTTGACGCTGATCAGTTAACCTTACCGCAAGTCCCCAACAGCTTTCAGTTGGAGATCACCACTCGCATCTATCCGCAGAACAACACCGCACTGGAGGGGCTGTACCAGTCCAGTGGTAACTTTTGCACGCAATGCGAAGCGGAAGGATTCCGCAAGATCACCTATTTCCTGGATCGCCCCGATGTGATGGCTGTGTATACCACTACCGTGGTGGCCGATAAGACCCGCTATCCGGTATTACTGTCTAACGGCAATTGCATTGATAGCGGTGATTTGCCGGGTGGCCGACATTGGGCGACTTGGCACGACCCGTTCAAAAAACCGTCCTACTTATTCGCCCTGGTGGCGGGTCATTTGCAACGGATTACGGACACCTTTACCACCCAATCCGGGCGTGAAGTCGCTTTGCATATTTACGTGGAGCCGGAAAATATCGACCAATGCGACCATGCCATGGCGTCCTTGAAAAAAGCGATGACCTGGGACGAAGCGACCTTCGGACGCGAATACGATCTGGATATTTACATGATCGTAGCGGTTGGCGATTTCAATATGGGCGCAATGGAAAACAAAGGGCTCAATGTGTTCAACACCAAATACGTGTTGGCTAAACCCGAAACAGCGACCGATGCCGACTATCTAGGGATTGAAGGGGTCATCGGTCACGAATATTTCCACAATTGGACCGGCAATCGTATCACCTGTCGGGATTGGTTTCAGCTCAGTCTAAAAGAAGGGCTGACGGTGTTCCGGGACCAGGAATTCACTGCGGATATGAGTTCCCGCGCGGTCAAGCGCATTGACGACGTGCGTATTCTGCGCTCCGCCCAATTCCCCCAGGATGCCGGGCCGATGGCTCATCCGGTGCGTCCTGATGCTTACATTGAGATCAATAACTTCTATACCGTCACCGTCTACAACAAAGGCGCCGAAGTGATTCGCATGATGCAAGCGCTGCTGGGCCAGGATGGTTTTCGCCGCGGCATGGATTTATATTTCGAACGTCACGATGGCCAGGCGGTCACTACCGATGATTTCGTCCAGGCGATGGAAGACGCCAATGGCGTCGATTGGCAGCAATTCCGGCGCTGGTATACTCAAGCGGGCACCCCGGAAATCACCGCGCAGGGTAGTTACGATCCGGATACCCAAAGCTATACGTTGACCCTACGCCAATCTTGCCCGCCCACGCCGGGGCAAGATCATAAGAAACCGTTTCATATCCCCGTCGCGCTTGGGTTGCTTGATTCGGCGGGCCGAAGTCTACCGTTGCAACTGGAAAACGAATCCGCACCGGTGGGAGACCATCGCGTGCTGGAATTGCGTGAAGCGGAGCAGCAATTCCGTTTCATTAATGTGCCGGATTCACCCTTGCCGTCACTGCTGCGGGGATTTTCTGCGCCGGTGAAGCTGCTG
>JAAUQA010000332.1 GCA_012032855.1 Candidatus Competibacteraceae bacterium | reverse complement strand
GGTTGATAGGGACTTGGATCAATCACTGCGACGGACAGAATAAGGAGTTCTCCGGCAGAATCTAGGTCTTCTACAGTGGGTATTGAAAAGTTTTGCTGGGACGCCCTAGTCTTGGCTGCAGCTGACAAAGATGCGCGTTTTGACATGGTATACTGCTTCTTGGTTGAGTTTACACGTGTAAACTGATCTCGCAGCTACACTTTAGCATTTGGCTGCATACGCAGATTGGTAAACCAAAGCTTGGTGTTCAGTTTACACGTGTAAACTCTCCCGTTAAACCATCAATGAGTCAACAGATTACGCATGCGAATTGTCAGCATTGTTTCGCAAAAAGGCGGGGCGGGTAAGACGACTATGGCGATCAATTTAGCCGTTGCTGCGTCGTCAGGCGGCGGCAAGGTGACCGTCGTTGACCTCGATCCACAGGCGACAGCTTCGAATTGGGGCGATCGGCGCGAAACCAAATCCCCGGAGATTGTGTCCGCTCAGGCTGCGCGCCTTACCCAAATCATTAAGCGGATGGAGGGAGGAACGGAGTGGGTATTTGTCGACACCCCTCCCGCTATAAGCAATACGACTCTCGCCGCGGTTAAGGTTGCCGATGCCATTTTGATTCCCAGTCGAGCGGCTATCTTTGATCTTGATACGCTTGCGGCAACCTTAGAATTAGTTCAAATGGGACGGAAGACTGCCAACGTTGTGCTCAATGCCATACCCCACCGTGGCCAGGATGCTCAAGAAGCGAAAGAGGTGATCGCGGACTACGGAGCAGACATTGTGCCCATTTCTTTGGGTCATAGAGCGGCATTCCAACATGCTGCAACCTTAGGGCTGGGCGTCCTTGAGTATGAGCCCAACGGAAAGGCAGCGAAGGAGATTAAAGGCTTGTATGACTGGTTATGTGCGGCATTTGATTGAAATAATTATTGGAAGTTACGCAGTTGAGCTGAGATAGTGTGCGACAGTGGGATGAATCGACCCAAAGTGACAGAGCAAGAACACATCAACTTTCGGATTGCCACGCCGAAGGTGTGCAACGGAATGGAGGAGGCGCGAGTACAGTCCGACGGCGACCGGAGGTCGGCGCATGATGCACTTACGCGTCTGCTGCACCGCTTATAGCCGGATGCGGCGACGCTATAGCGGTAAGCCGCTTGCCAAGTTGAGTGATCTTTATCGGTGCCCCGACCAACAATCCCTTCTTCGCCTGTCGTTATCGGCTGAGCGCTGCTGGCTAGGGGCGCCACTCGCAACCGAGCTTTTGAAACCTGGTAACAGGTGACGTGGGCTCAAAGGGCTGCCTAAAAGCGGATACTGCTCCCATTAATGGCGTCAGGATGCTCTACAGCTCGACACCCTCACACTACCGGAGTTTGGCCCACTGAGAATCTGCCGAAATACTGGCATATCGATGTTGCCACCAGATAGAATCACCCCCGCTCGCTTGCCAACATAGCGATTTTTTTTCCTTTATAAGAGCGGCTAGCGGCGCGGCGCCAGCCCCTTCGGCAAGATTATGAGTGTCGGTATAGAAAATTCGGATCGCGTTCGCTATTTCATCCTCACTCACAGTGACCATACGAGCCGCCCCGTCCAGCACAATTTCAAGAGGCTCAAGCTGCGGATCGCGGCAAGCCATACCGTCCGCAACTGTCATTGCAGAGGTCGTTTGCACGGGCTGACCCGACGTAAAGGATAGGGCAAAGGCAGGCGCGTTCTCAGCAACGACTCCGACGATTTCGGTCCTCAACCCCAGCAAATCACGAACCGTAATCAGTCCACAGATCCCTGACCCCATACCCACCGAAACATAAATGACATCAAGACTGGCCGCAGTCTTGAATAGTTCATAAGCGTAGGTCGCAACACCTTTTGCGAGCTCTCGATGAAATGACGGCACAAATGGTAGTTTCGTTCTTGCTGAATCATAGCGGCGACACTACGACTCTCATCGAAGTCTTTCCAGCAACCACCAGCTCGGCCCCGAATGCCTGCATAGCAGCATTCTTCTCAGGCGAATTGTTTTCAGGAACCACGATCACTGCGGGAATCCCGAAACGCGCAGCACCTATAGCCACTGATTGGCCATGATTGCCACGCGTGGCCGTGACCAACCCGTTTGGCACTGGGCTGACACGACACACAGCATCGATATAAACGAGCCCGCCACGGGCCTTAAAAAGAACCCGTCGGTGTATGATTTTCATGTTTGACGATAACCTCGACACCGGTTCTTTTACGCAGTAACGGCCAAGCGTAGGCTGGGGTCGGCAGTACCAAAGTTCGTACTACGGCTGTCGCGCTAGCGAGTTCATCAAGGGTGAAAAGCGGCATTTGGTGCTCTCCAATCAAATTGCGTCACACTGATGCCTACCCCGTTAACCTAGTCATCGCTTTCAAAAACTGACCTGAAATTGGTATTGCAGAACAACAGCATTCGCCGACCGAAACAAAAGAATCATGAATAGAAACTGCACTCCCTCCCAAGTGCCAAAGCAGATTATTGCGGCAATTGCCGCGTCGAACTACTGCCAAGCACGCCCTATCTAGCCGCTTATACACCTGTTGCGGCAGTAATCGGATTTGCTTTCGAGAGTCAAACGGGTGTTCACGCTTTCGCTAGTGACCACCCTACAGAGTTTCGAACCAAACCTAATAGCCTGGCCTATGTTCCTGCCTATTGCGACGTCTACTCGCAGTCAGCGCGTGGTGGGGAATATCTTACGCTTACCCCCGCCAATGCATCCGGTAACAGCGGGTCGTCCCAACGTCACTTCAACAACATGATGGATCCACCCGCTATTGTGGCCGCACACCATTTACGTCGGTTAATGCTCTCAAGCGATGCTTTTGATCCTTTGACATTCGAAGGATATGTACGCGTACTACAGGAACGCATGTCGTTGGTGTTAAACGGTGAGCGCAAAGAGTCGCGCTCCGGCACTTGGATGACAACACGTCGTATGCGGTTGGTGGAAGAACTCATTGACGACAGATTGGGAACGAAACTAACCGTGCAGGACTTGTCCAGTGCACTGGGGTTATCCGCAGGTTTTTTTTCGCGGGCGCTGAAGGCGGCCATTGGCAAGACACCGCACGATTACATCATTGATCGCCGAATTGCCCGTGCCCGAGCACTCCTAGCTTCCCAACACTGCAGTTTGAGCGCGGTCGCGTATGAGGTTGGCTTCAGCTCACACGCACATATGGCGAATGCTTTTCGCCAGCGCCTCGGGGTAACGCCTAGCGAGTACCGCAAATACTCAACTCGATAAAACACAATAAAAATATGGTAAGCACTCACAACAAACCCTGGTATCTAAAGGAAGAATTGTTTGTAGATCCCCGCTCATGCCTGCCTTGATGGAGGCAGGGCTAACTCTACAGAGAAATCGACTATTTCCAGGCTAAAATTACCGTTGCCCGCCAGGGCTGTTCAATGCTAGAGGCCCTGATAGGCGAGGACACGGTTAAAGTCGAGGGCATTGTCGTAGAGAGCTTCACTGATATTGTCAATGCCATTGACGCGCAGCAGGTTGAGGGCGAAGCTGCGCAGCAGGGCGAAGATGCCGGGATTGCGTCGGATACGACTAGCATCTTCGCCAAGGGTGACATCGCGTACGTAGTGCAAGCGATTTTCCACGTGCCAATGAGTACGAATCAGCTGGGCTGCTTGGTGGGCGGTCAAGGGCTGGGTCGTCAGATAATACGCGGTTTCGCAGCGCTCGGCCCAGTCTTTGCGGCGGGTATCAAAGACCTCGGTATGACGCTCGACGCGAATCCCGGTTTGGAAGTGGTCATGCCAAGGTTCGCTGCCGAAGCCGGCCGCTAAGGGCCACACTGAAACGACGCGCTGTTCGATGCGGTTGCGTTGTCCCACCTCATGGGTGCGATGGACGTCAGCGACGGGCTGCGGGACGATCCGCTCAACGAAAGCATCATATAACGTGGGTTGGTTACGTTTGAGTTGCACCAGTAGATGGTTATCGTTCTGGCGGACCCGCTCAACTGTTTTTTGGGCATGCAAGGCATCCAGGGTGAACAGGCGATCGGTCAACTTCAGTTCGTCGATCAACTGCTGTGCAGCAGGAATCTCATGCGTTTTGTCGGTCGCTTGAGTACTGATTAAAACATGGCCGAGGATCAAGGGTGTGTCGGTCGCTAGGGCGCTGAACAACTGCACCGCGTGTTGGTCTTCGAAATGATCAAAGCTACCGCGCAGGGTCTTGCCATCACAGGCAATCTGGCACCCCGCATCGGTGGGGTGCTGCGCCAGATGCCGGGCATGCTCACGGAACGCGGTTTCGACGGTCGCCGGTTCTAGACCCTGCAACACATAGCGGATCGAGGTATGCGCCGGGGCCCGCTTCCAGGCCACACCGCACCACGCATTCAATTGCTCCCGACGGGCTCTGATGAACCGATGAATTTTCCGATACGAGGTGGCACCCGAGAGGATCGCCAGAATGCTAAACAGCAGCACGTGAGGCAGATCATACCGTTTACCTTGGGATCGGCGAGGGTCTGGAATCAGCGGGAGATACGTTTTGAGCAATACCATCAGACTACTCCGTGCTTATCAATCCCAATACAGTGACCCATTTGTTCAGCATTGAACAGCCCTGGATTAAGGAATACCCAACAGATTCAATTGAGCTTTTCTATTTTAGATTTCCTAGGTGGTTGTTCCAAAAACCATAACTAACTGATGTGACGCAGCCGTTACTAACGA
>JAAUQA010000331.1 GCA_012032855.1 Candidatus Competibacteraceae bacterium | reverse complement strand
TGAAAAACTCATGTTCTGGCAGTTTTTTTCACCGGGTTGGCCTTGATCGTGACCGGATTGATCCTGAATTTCCCAAACTTCGGTCAGACCCGAGAAATCATGCAATGGGCGCATGTGATCCATGTCGTCGCTGCCGTTATCGCCATGGTGACTACAATTGGGCATATGTACATGGCCTTGTTCGGGGTTGAAGGCGCTCTGGAAGGGATGGTCAACGGCAAGGTCGATGCCGCATGGGCCAAACAACATCACGATTTGTGGTACGACGAATTACGGGAAAAAGGCGTCAAGCCTGAACCGGCCGTTCGCAAGGACGCTGCCGTGAGTGATGGCGACGGACTCAGGTCTGCTACGTAGCCTATTGAGTTAACAACGATAATAGTGTCAAATGGCCCCCTCCAGCAGGGGGCTTTTTTTTGAAACCGTGATTCATAGCACCCATTTCCCCAATGGTCTACGCCTCATCACCCGCACCCTGCCCGGTATCCGCAGCGCGGCACTCGGCGTTTGGTTGGTCAATGGCGTCCGTCACCAGCAGCCTGAAACGAATGGTTACGCGCATCTGCTGGAACATTTGTTGTTCAAGGGTACCAGGGAGTTGCACGGGTTAGATTTAGCTCACCGGTTAGACGGCTTTGGCGGACAGGTCAATGCCCAGACTGGTCGTGAACTCACCGCATTTTACGGTCTAGTACCCAGTGACGATGTAGCCGCTTTGTTGGACTTGTTTATCCACATGCTATTAACCCCGCGTTTCGACGACGCCGATGTCAAGACGGAACGCTCCGTGATCCTCCAGGAGATGGCTTATGTCGCCGCTGATCCCGAACAAGCCGTGGAAGAATATGCCATTAGCCGAGCATGGGACGGCCATCCGCTGGGCTGGCCGCTATTGGGAAGTCAATCGGTCATTGAAGACGCTGAGTCGGCGTCGCTGCGCAGTTACTTGCAGGAGCTATTACAAGGTAACCGTCTAGTGGTAGTCGCGGTAGGACGGGTTAAACATGCGCTTTTGGAAGCAGTTTGTCGCTTGCCGGGTCAATTACCTGCCGGTGCTGCACCAGCAACTAGCCTCCCCGTATTCAATTCCGGCAGTTGGATGGAACACTACCCATATGCACAGAGCTATTGTCATTGGTTGCTGCCGGTTCCGGCGCCGAGCGATAAAGGGTATCCCGCCTTGCTGGTTGCCAATCATCTGCTGGGCGGGGGAACCGCCTCACGGTTATTCCAAAAGCTGAGGGAAAGCCACGGTCTAAGTTTTGCCGTACAGTCGCAACTGGAATTCTATTCCGACGCCGGACTATGGCGGATCGGCGCGGTCTGTGATCCAGTGCGAACAAAACAGTGTCGGCAACTGGTCTCAGACACCCTACAACAACTGCTTGATGAAGGCCCTACTCAGCAAGAATTATCACGGGCAAAGCGTCACTTGTTCGCTCGCCTGAAACTGGAGCAGGACAACCCGCATCAATACATGGAGCGTCTCGCCCGTGAGGCGTTATACCGAGATTACCATCCCAGCGAAGCCGAATATCGAGCCTGGATCAGTGACGTCAGCGCCGAACAAATTCGTCAAGTGCTGCAATCAGCTTGGCAACAAACTTTACACGTGACATGGGCACCGAATGCAGGAGAAAAACAAATCAAGCCTCGCTAACCGGAACTTCCATCCAACCCTCGCTGACCATAACCGCGTTGCCTCCCACCCTCACCGCCGTGGTTTTTCCATCCAATTTTATCCGCTTCAGCCTCCAACAGGCTGGGACGACCCATTTCAAAGCCCTGTTCAATAATCCAGCGCAGCGTGCCCGAATCAATCGCTGTGCCATACGCTAAATACCCCGCAAAAGCTGCTGCCGCCGCACCGGTAGCGGGATCTTCAGCGACTCCGAGAGAAGGAGCAAACATGCGCACGCGCCAATCCGAACCCGGCAACTCGGGATCTGCGGTAAACAAATAAACGGATTGGGTCCAATACGTCCCGAGCACCGTCGGCAATACATCAAGCCGCATCTTGGCCCTCCTTAACACATCCCGATTACGGACCGGAATAAACAAAAACGGAACGCCGCAAGACACCGCCCGAGGAGCCCAGGAATCACTTTGCAAATCAGCCGGTTCCAACGCCAGCAAGCGGGCAAGATTGTTCACGGATGGGGTTTCGGCAGCAAATTCCGGTAGCTTGGCCACCGCTAATTGCGCGAATACCGGTTGACCATCCCGCGCCTGTATCCATACTTTGACTAGCCCTACCTGTTCTTCGAATACAATAGGGGTTGTCTCGCCGATTAAGGGATTTCGCCGATAGCGGCTAACACATACGCACTCCCCACAGTCGGGTGACCGGCGAAGGGAATCTCCACGGCAGGCGTATAAATGCGCAGTTGCCGTGTATGAGCCGCATCTTGGGGAGGAAAGACGAATACGGTTTCTGATAAATTGAATTCCCGTGCAATGCGCTGCATGTCCTTATCGCTTAAACCGCGCGCATCCGGGAAAACAGCCAGTGGGTTACCGCCGAACAGGCGATCAGTAAACACATCGACAGTACGGAAATGATAGCGCATGAGCAACATTCTCCTGATTCGAGCATGGGCGAAAGGTAGAAGAAACACATTCTTCATGCTCGCCGGCACCCCGGTCGCGTAGGGTATGATGAAGCATAAAACACCATTGAGAGTTAATTATCATGACCAACCCGGTTTTTCCTGAAAAGCGAAATTTGCACCGCTGGCATTTGTTTCTCTATTTGCGGGTATTCGATGAGCAAACCGGCGAATTGCTGGGCAATCTCGTCGACATCTCAGAAAGCGGCTTAATGATGATTAGCGATCAGCCGATTCCGAAAGGTAAAGAGTTTAATCTGTGGGTGGATGTACCCCACGAAGAAGGCGAACGGGAGCGGCTACAGCTCAAAGCTCATAGCCGCTGGTGTGGTAAAGACATCAATCCGGACTTTTACGATAATGGTTTTCAAATCGAGCACATTGATCTGCTGACTTTAGCCAAAATCCAACAGCTGATTAATAAGTTCCGGTTTTATAAGTAAGATACTTCTCTATGCTGCTGTCACTGAGCCGTCGCAGCAATGACAGCAGCCGTTGATCAGCTCGTTTAGCAATTCAGTATTTCGTCAGTGAGGGGGCCTGAGTAGTGCCTTGTTCAGGAAAGACCTCTTGATAACTGGCGTAGATAGCGGCAAAAGTAACCGGCACCAACACCAAGAATCCAAGCCCCAGCGGTATCAAGGCTAGAAACGCTAATCCTAGATAAATCAGGCCGAACACCAGCAACGGCAAAAAATTTGTCAAACACGCTGAGAAACTACTTTGAATGGCTGCCCAAGGCGATTGTCCACCCAGCATGACCAGCGGAATGGCGTAAAACAACGCCATCGCAATGAAAAAACTGAGTACCAGCAAAATCAATGCGAAAATCAATCCCGAACCCAGCGCTAAACCCATCAACTGTTCCTCGCTCAAATTCCCGCTGAGCACTCCGCTGCCGATCGCCCCGCCGAAGATCACCGCGACGACAATCAACCCCATCACAATGTAACAGCCTAATAACAGCGCGCCTAAAGTCAGCATGGGACCCAAACGACCCTGATTCTGGAAGGCCTGGAACAAGTGTGGAATCGCTAGATCCTCACCCCGATCCAGGGAAGCCGCTCCATACAGCATCCCACCGACCAGGGCAGGAGCGATCAAGGTCGTCGCCAACGCGCCTACTAGGGGTATGAAAGACAGCACAATGTTGATGCCGAGATAAATCAACAGCATCACAATCCACATGCCGGGTGCCTTAATGAAGAGGCGCCAGCCGTCTTTGATCCAACTCCAACCTTGGCCGGCGTCTACTTTTACGACCGTCATAATGGGCCTCCTATTTAGTTGATTATGCAGTCATGCTAGCACAGCGCATCGTGCCGGGTTAAGCGCAACTACGCGCCATAATCAACCCAATACCGCAAGTGGGCATCGCTCTCTCCAGTTGTTCAATCAAAACGCACGCCGGAATCTGATAATTGCTGTTCGAAAGCCTTGATTTGCGGGTCTTCCGGTAGCTGCCGTTTGATTGCGTCGAGCACTTTTTTGGCCGAGTCGGTATCGCCACGCTGCAGGTGGATATTCGCCAAGGTGATGGCTGCATCCCGATGCGCCGGTTCCCGGTCTAAAACAGTTTGCAGGGTTTGAATCGCTTTTTCTTGCTTTCCAGCCTTGTCCAAGGCCAGTGCGTAAACATAATGATAATGGGTTTGCTCGGTTGCTAACTCGGCGGCGCGAGATAGGCTTTCGATAGCGCCATTGAGTTGTTCCAATCGCACTTGCAGCAACCAAGCGCGTAATACAGATCGGGTTTTGCGGCACGATTTCGATCCCTTGTCGCAATACCTGTTCTCCATCGGCGTCTCGACCGGTCTGCCGGTAAAGATCGGCCAGATTGATATAAGCCGGGGTAAACTTGGGATCGAGTTGCAGCGCTCGACGGTAGGCCGTTTCAGCCTCAACGGGTTGCCTTAGTTTAGCGGCCAAAGCGCCAAGATTGAGGTTGGCTTCGGGCCGCTCTGCATTGACCCGCTGGGCTGTTTTATACTCCTCGATGCGCTTTTCCAGTTGGGTGCGATATTTATCCGGCAAGCGTTGCCGCGTCAGCGGCGCCAATACGCTGGTGGTGTCCAGACGTACTGTGCGCACCGGGTCTTCCAACATTAGCCAACCCTGATCGACCTG
>JAAUQA010000021.1 GCA_012032855.1 Candidatus Competibacteraceae bacterium | reverse complement strand
AATCCAGGGGGTCGTCGCCGCTGGTTTCCATCACAATGCCGCAACTGCGGGAATTGCCGATGTCCAACACCAGGTCGACGGCCACCGACTGACTACGAGCCGTTGAGCTATCCACAAACACGAAACGGATGCGCGGGAACAGTTCGGCCTGCGCCAGCACACTCAGTACAGTGAGATAACGGGCGATGTGCTCCACCCCGCCACGCAGCTCCTCCTCATCAACCCGGCGCGGCGCGCGGCGGCGCAACTCAAAGGCATAAAACACTTTCAGCAACCATTCCTTGACCCAGTCCTGATCGACGAACCAGCGGCTGTCCGTTTCTTCATCGGCTAGGCTAAATTCCTCGCCGGATTGCATATCCTGCGCACTGGGAGCGAGATAAGGCCGTCCTGGTCGCAGCGGCGATGAGGTTGGGTATCGAATGCCAGCGTAACCCGATGAGTGTTGCCTTGCGGATCGGGCTCCGCCAATTCGACTATTCTCACTCGCGCCCAGTTGAGCGGGCCTTGATCGAAACTATAAGTGCCGTCCGGGCGGGTATCCCGCACCCGAAAGAACGGTACAGGCAGCCAAGCACCCAAAACGGCTCTAGCGCGCGCGCGCCGGTCAACGAATAAATCGCTTCTTGATGAACGGGAATCCGCCCGCCGGCATCTACCAGTTGACCGCCTTCGCGGTCGGGATAGAGACTGATCAGCGTTGGTGGATCATCCGACCGTTCACCAGGCTCATTCAGAAACGCACGCGCAACCCGAATTTCATGGCTATTGAAGCCGAAATCCAAGCATTGAACAGCGCTTTCCGGTACCAAACTGATAACCGGCCCGAATTGTTTTAGTTTTGCCAGCATCGCTTCCCCTTGCGCGATAGGGCCACGGAGATTGTTTACCGTACAATGCCGTGAATCGGACCAAGCTGCAACCGATCAATAGTGACGATAGTGGCGATAGTAGCGATAGGAATAGGGTCGCGGCCAGTACCAAGGACTCCAGAACGGATCGTGATAGTAAATCACCTCCGGCTCTCGCCGTTCTTCCCAAAGCTGATAGTGGTCGACGACGACCACCGGAAATTGATACGGGTACTCGCCATGGTGCGTTGGATCTGATCGGTCAGCGTACCGATGACGGTGATCTGGCGCCCTGCGGCATAAATAGCGGGGTCCAGAAACCCGCTGAAGCGGGCAATGAAACGCCCCTTCGCTGGCGCTGACGTCACGCGTCGCCCGCTACGCCCAAGGGGATGCTCGACAATCTCCAGCCAAGTTTCGGCGCGTTGATTCTCCACCCCGGCGATTTCGCCCCCCCAGCGCACGCGGACGCCGTTAAAGGCACCCGAACCAAACTCGGCGCGCACGGTGTGTAACGCCGGGCCCTTAAAATCGGCGTCTCTAATCGGATTGTAATCGCCTGAAGTAGCGCAACCGGCTAATAGCACCACAGCTAATCCGCAGAGCCAGTAGTAGCGAATGGTCATCATGGGGAAGTGTTATCCTTATTCAGTGTTGGGACTTATGCTCAACCAGGGCTTTCGTCGCTCGTGCAAGAGGTGTCGACGGCCCGGACGGTCGTCGTCAAGCCTACAGGGAAGTATTCACGGCGTCCTCTGGAACGAGCGGCGTAAGTCCTGAATGTACTGATATTTGGACCGCCAAAAGCAGTCCACTGTTTCTGAACGCTAAAATGGAGGCAACATGAACAACCGTGAACTACAATCACTGCTTGTTCTCGGTATGCTGGCCCTCATTGTTTCCGGGATTCACCCCCATGACCGGTTGACGTGGGTGTTGGAAGTGTTGCCCATCCTCATCGGAATACCGATTCTGATCGTTGTTTATCCACGCTTCCGGTTCACGCCGCTGGCCTATCGGCTTATTTTTCTTCACGCGCTGATTCTGATGCTGGGAGCGCATTACACCTATGCGCACGTGCCGCTGGGATTTTGGGTACAGGATTGGCTTGATCTGAGTCGTAATCATTATGACCGTCTCGGCCATCTGGCGCAGGGGTTTGTTCCTGCCATTCTGGCACGAGAAATCTTGTTGCGCCGCTCCCCACTGGTTCCCGGCAAATGGCTGTTTTTTCTGGTCGCTTGCGTATGTCTGGCGTTCAGCGCTTGCTACGAGTTTCTGGAATGGTGGACGGCCGTCATCGGCGGTGGCGCCGCCGATGCTTTTCTAGGCACGCAAGGCGATATCTGGGACACTCAATGGGATATGTTTCTTGCACTGACCGGTGCGATCACCGCCCAACTGACCTTGAGACGAATCCACGACCGCCAGTTGAAGCGTGTGGGTTATGGCATTGCATAGCCATGCACCAATCACCGGTTGACACTACTGCAATGATCACCGCTGTGGATTGGTGGCTTACCGGGCTGAAGGAGGAGCAGCAAGCTTCCGAATATACAGTGCGCGGATACGGTCGAGATTTGAGCGCATTCCTGGACTATTTAACGGAACGTTCTGAGGCTGGCGTCGGCTTATCGCACTTGGCGGCTCTGGAATTAGACCAGTTTCGCGGCTACTGCGCGTATCTCGAAGCAGTAGGCAAAGCCCCCTCGTCAGTAGCACGCGCCGTGGCCGCGCTGCGCAATTTTTTTCGGTTTCTTGCCGAACGGCAACTCGCGCACAATCCTTTTATTGAAAAACTCCCCGCACCCCGTGTTCCGCGCCGTGCCGTTAAGTCTTTATCCCAAACAGAGGCTGGCCAAGCGATCAAACTTGTCGCCGAACTGAGCGATGCCCCCTGGATCGCCAAACGTGATGAAGCGTTGTTTGCTCTGTTGTACGGTTCCGGGCTGCGCTTGGGCGAGGCGCTGGCCCTGACGCGCGGCCAAGCGCCTGCCGCCGGTATAAGCCTGGAGGTAGGAAGCGGACACCGCCGGCGTAGCGTACCGGTATTGCCGTTCGTCCCCGACCTTATTGCCGATTATCTACGGGTCTGTCCTTATCCTTTAAGCGACACGCAGCCACTGTTCGTCGGTGCGCGCGGCAAACGGCTGAATCCCGGCGTCGTACAACGCCAAATACGCCGTCTGCGGGTTCTGTTGCAATTACCGAGCAACGTCACAGCGCATACCTTCCGGCAGTGTTTCGCGCAACGGTTGCGTGAGGAAGGCGGCGATCTGCACGCGATGCAAAAATTACTGGGTCACGCCTATCCGGTTACCACTCAGCGGTACTGCAATCCGCGTTGAACGCGCTGCCCGTTCAATCATGACTGTGGTCGTGGTCATGCGGTTCAAGTTCTTCAGTTGAGTGACTGTGGTCGTGCGGTTTCATACCGTGCTTTTCATGATCATGGCTGTGATCATGCGCCTCAGCGCCGTGTTGGTGGGGATGGGCATGTTGATGGATATGATCGTGTCTATGACGATGGATATGAGGATGCGCATGCATCACATCATCATGCCGGTGTTCGTGGTTGTGTGCATGGGCATGTTCGTGGGCGTGCATGTGTTTATGCTCATGTTCGTGTTGCATACGTTCACTCCTGACGCGTTAGAAGATTCGGCGATTACCGAAGACTTCTCAGTAGAACATCAACAGAGTTGGTAAGTTCGAGCGGAGGTTAACCTCTCCCAAAGATACAAACTGTTACAAAACGACTATCTCCAGACACACTCTGGTTACAAACTCTCCCTATTATGTACTCACATTAAGCGTTGACCTACCGAAATATCGATTTCAGAACGGTCTCGCTCTTCAGTTTAGGCGCCGGCATTTTTTATTAATATCGATTGGCCACTGATTCGATCGGTTATTGAACACCGGGGCAACGAAATTGAATTACATAGTAAATCGCAGCGATGCTTAACATCATCGCAGAGTTCGTTGACTAAACCATTGTCAGGCCGTTCTAGCCATGCCTTATGAGTTAAAATTATCTTCTCAGCAAGTATCCGTCAAGGATCTGCCAGTGCTGAAGATCATACTTTCCTTAACAAAGACCAATGCTTTGGCCAGTTGGGATTATACTGATAACGCTCAAGCTGCGGCCGCTCTCCTGGTTGATACCGATTCCGACGAAGGACGCAGTGCATTTGCAAAACTAATCAACGACGAAAGAAAGCAAGCATTAATCGCATTCGGCAATCCTCCTGATGGTTTTGGCACCGCCAACGATATTTTTGTATTGCCGAAACCAATCCGCTCGAAAAACGTAATACCGGTTTTACATCAAGCGGCCGAATGGTTCATTAATACTCAGCAAGAGTCGGCCATCGCTAAAAATTCATCCCGGTCGAATAAAAATGAAATACCGAGCGCCATAACTAAGACCGAGACTAAAACGCAATCTATTCGGCGCATCATAGACCGGTTGCCCAAAGATCAGAATAAAGCGCTGCATATCGTTGAAAAAGCGAGCAACCGGCTGCTGATTATCGATCGGTGGCGCAATCGCTATTACGTTTATAGTTCAGCCAACGCTGACATCAGCAAGGTATTAGTTAGCGATACCCACAACTTTATTATCGAAGAGATTGACCGTAAACAACTGAATAAGGAAATTGAACAACTGATCCCACATGAGTTGGATCTAACCCTCTGGAAAGTGGCGCTATCTATCTCAGATGGTCAATTGTTTGAAGGCTTATCACAAACTGAGTACTTTCAATTACGCCGTTGGCCCGACCTCAAGCGGCTGGGCAATGATCCCTTGCACATGAAATTGACTGCCCTGTTAAGGCGAGGGGCTACTATTGATTACATTGCGGATTTTTTGAACGCACCGACTACTGAAATCGTTCACTTTATTAACGCCTGTTATGCATTGGGTTATTTGGATCATCAACATAAACCCATAGATCAGACGACACCTGCCACAAAACAGCTCAACAACGGCAAGCGTAGCTTATTGAGCAGAATCCGCAATCGCTTAGGGATCTGATATGTCACAAATTAAATTTATTTTTACCGGCTCGCCGGGGGCAGGAAAATCCACTGCGATCAGTGCGATCAGCGAGTTTCCACCGGTCTCTACCGATGTCTTCGCCACCGACAGCCTTTCCGGCGTCAAGGAGAAGACCACGGTAGCCATGGACTTTGGCGAAATTACGCTGGATAACGGCCAGAAAGTTAGGTTGTACGGGACACCGGGTCAGAAGCGTTTCCGGTTTATGTGGGAAATTCTTGTTCAGGGTGGTTTGGGTTTGATCATTTTGATCGATAACCGGCGCTCAGATCCTGTAGCTGATTTAGAAGTTTATCTGGACAATTTTGAAACCTTTATTAATGAAACTGATGCCGTCATCGGTATTACTTGCACCGATATAAAAGACACACCGACACTAGACGATTATTACGATTTACTAAACAAGAGAAACCAGATGTTTCCTATCTTCACTATCGATGCCCGCGAGAAAGAAGATGTGTTGTTATTATTGAATGCATTAATGACCTGTTTGGAAATCCCTAGTTAGGGGTGCCCAACCGGAAATCAAACGTGGGCATATCGGCCACATCGTTCGATCTTAGGCGACAGGCGGGATATTAATGAAATTCGGCAAATTAGGCTCGTTACTGAGCCGCAAGAAAAATGCGGGTACTCCGACGGTTTCTAATGAGCCAGAAATCATAGCACAGACGGTGGATGTGAAAGAAACATCGGAACTCATTGAGCAGCCACCGGAGGAACTCCCTGTCGCTGAAGAGAACGAAACGGTGCAGTCGAGACAAGATATGCAAGACACCAGTTATCGTGGTAATGAGAAAACAGAACAGGAATTGAATATGGAAGATGATGATGAACGAATAGTTGTCGCAGATTTCAGCAAACAACAATTGGCCCTGAGTGAACAACGGTTAATAGAGTTTACCCGAAACTGTGCGGGAGTTTATGGAGCAATTATTTCCACGGTCGATGGACATAGCGTTGCACAGGCGCTTAAACGGGATATACCGGCCAATAAAATATCCACTATGACCAGCTCTTTATTAGCACTAGGTGAAAGTATTGCCAGGGAATCCGAGCAACGGTTTTGTCAATTCGTCATTTTGGACAATAGTAACGGACGCGTCGTTTCTCTACGCATCAATGACATATTGATGTTGACGTGCATTTCTACCAAGGATAGCAATCTTGGCATGTTGCTGAGTAATGGGCGTAGCACCGCAGACGCTCTATCTGAACTATTGCGGTAAATAAACTTCAAGCATTTAGCGAGTGATAGGAGAAAATCCATGGCAACTTTAGATGATATTTGTGAGCAGTTATTGAAAGACGTTAACGATGCGCTTGGCGCAGCGGTAGTGGATTTAGGATCTGGTTTATTACTTTCCGTAGCCCATAATGTTCCTTATTTTACACAAAGCTACCTGGATGCGGTTGCTGCGGCAGCGGTGGACATGTTCCGCGGCAGTAACGTCAGCACGGTTGAGGACATGTTAACCAGTCAACGCGGCCGGGAAACCCGCCACATGATCAAGGAAGTGCAGATGACCACCGAGGGAACTTATCACTTCATGGCGACCGTGCCGGGCAAGGAAAATTCTTTGCTGGTGGTGATTACCGGGAAGAAAACCAATTTGGGTATGGGCTGGGCTGCCGTGCGCGGTTCTTTACCCAAAATCGCTCCGATGTGCCCGGGCTAATCGAACTATTGCGTCTTTGCCTTACTTAAAGGGGGCGGTTTCCATAGGAAACGCCCCCTTTGCTGTTTTTAGCTACCGACCTTTGTAAAGCCGGTCTACTAATTGGGTTGGAAATCCGTACCGGCCCATATCCTCAACCGTTGCGTCCATATCGTAAGCCACATTATGAAAATGGATTTTGCCCTGCCCCCGGTCAAAGACCGCAAACTCAGCCCCGGCTTTACCGCTGCGCGGCTGTCCTACGGAACCGGGACAGATCAAACTGTGATTCAGCGACTCCATAGACAACTCGCTGTCCTGCGAAAAACCCTGGCGCTTCCCGCGGCGATAATAAGCCCCCTGAATATGAGAGTGCCCATGTAAACAGACGGGAATGCGCTGCTCTGCCAGATAATCCAGGTTCTCCTCATACGTCATTTGATACACATAGGCATTAAAAAAGGTCTTATCCAACGGTGCGCCATGCACCGCGTACCAGTCGTCTTGTTGATGATAAACCGGCAAGCGGACAGCCACTCCCGTTCCGGCGCATCCAGCCGATCCGTGCTCCATTCCAGCACCCAGCGTCCTAACGCAGAAAAACCGCGCGCTGGAACACCAGTCACTAGGGCATGATCATGGTTGCCCTTGATGACCAGGAAATCTCGCGCCTGCAAAGCCTGAATACATTCCTGAGGGTGGGGACCGTAACCGACCGTGTCTCCCAGCACGATACCATCGCGAATACCCCATTCATCCAGATGATTGAATACGGCTTGCAACGCCGGGTAATTCGCATGAATGTCGCCCAAAATAGCGAACCGCTCATCGGCCATATGATGCTCGCGGGTGGCGGGTTTTTTACCGGACGTCGGTTTTTTCGGCTGATTGAAACCAGTTATAAACCGTTGCTTACGTAAAATCTGGGCTTCGTTGGCAAAAAACAAAGCATTCAATTGCCGACCGATCACCGAAAGCCAATGCGGATCGGGAAAATGGTTCAACAAGCTGGTTCGGAACAATACGCCGAGTTGCTGTGCCTGTTCAGGCGTTAACCAAGTCAACTGGCGAAACCAGACCCCAGCATTGAAGCGAGCGAAGTAAATTGGTCCCATTTATAAATATCGTCATCCAAATAGTACAAATGGCCCTGGGCATCGACACCGAAATTCGATAGACCTTCGTCAAGTTTGATGCTGAAGGTAGCCGCGGCGCGAAAATACATGTCCGCTAAATTTGCCATGTGCGTTAACAACGCGGTCGGTGCTAATGATTGTTGCGCCATATGCAGCGGCAATAATTTAGGCGTGATATTGGCGATTACGGTGCGTTCGGCCTGTTGCGCAGTAAACCAGGTTTTGGCTGGATGATGAACACCGTAACGGCGTTCCTTTTCCAAGATGCGTTCGATCCAACGGCGGCTGTCCTTGGCGTTGAATTGATATTCAGAACGCCATTTAATGACATGAAAATCGTCTGCGGTAATCTGGGTAACGGGACGCCCGGTGAATTCCTGCCCATGACTGAGGGTCCGCGCTTGACCAGTAATCGTTTGGGCTATGGTGTCGGGATCAATACCACGAGTGGTGTCAATGGCGCCAAGGACTTCCACCGCTTCTACGGCAATCTCTGAATTCAATTTGGGTATACCTCGTTATGAGCGGTGTTATAGGCAGTATTTCTGATGCCATTGTCCGTGAAAGCGGGGGCAAAAACCATTCCGGATTTGTAAAGAAATGTAAATTAATTGAATAGCTTGCCAATAATTACCGGTAATTCACCCTGCTCATTGACGATAAACGAAAGCGCGGTGTTGTAAGACTTTTCTTCACGATCTTACGTATGATTTACGGCAGATCTGCTTATAACAATTATTGATCCGATAACCGCCTTGCCGCTGTATGCCTAACCCCGCTTCTGACCGACATCGTCCTATTCGCAGTTTCGTGCGACGCGGTGGCCGACTGACCGAACCCCAACAACGTGCGTTGGATACGTTGTGGGAGCAATTCGGAGTAGAGGTCGGTCAGTATCCGCTATCGCTGGATCGGCTGTTCGACCGTACCGCGCCGCGAATTCTGGAGATCGGCTTCGGTGACGGCGAATCACTACTGGCGATGGCACAGTCCGGCCGGAGCAGGATTTTTTAGGCATCGAAGTCCATCTTCCCGGCGTTGGTCATTTCCTGCTGCGAGCCCAGGAGCTGGGATTGACCAATGTGCGGGTGATTTGCGCAGATGCGCAAGAGGTGTTGCACAGCCTGCCGGATACCTGTCTGGAGCGCATTCAGGTGTTCTTTCCCGATCCTTGGCCGAAAAAACGCCACCATAAGCGTCGGCTGATTCAACCGCCGTTTGTGACGGTTATGGCGCACACCCTCAACCGGGGCGGCACGTTGCATCTAGCTACTGATTGGGAAGAGTATGCGCATTGGATGTTGGCCGTGCTCAACGCTTGCGAAGCGTTGCATAATACCGTCGACGAAGGCTTCGCACCTCGGCCTAGGGAACGTCCGCTGACCAAATTCGAACGGCGCGGTCAGCGTTTGGGACATGCGGTGTGGGACTTGATCTTTCGCCGTTGCTAAATTCAAACCGCCGTCCTCAGTAAGACAGGAACCGATATGCACTACAATCGTTTGCCACACACCGACTTAAAAGTGAGCCGTATTTGCTTGGGGACCATGACCTGGGGCGAGCAAAACAGCGAGGCCGAGGCCCATGCGCAATTGGATTATGCGGTGGCGCAAGGCATCAATTTCATCGACACCGCCGAGATGTATCCTGTCCCGCCCCGCGCTGAAACCCAAGGGCGCACCGAGCAGTACATCGGCAACTGGATGAAACAACGCGGTAACCGGGCGCAAGTCATATTGGCCAGTAAAGTGTCGGGACGTTCGCAGGAGCTGACTTATCTGCGCCAGAACCCGATCTGTCTGGATCGGCGCAACATCGTCCAAGCGTTGGAGAACAGTCTGAGGCGCTTGCAAACCGATTATATCGATCTCTATCAGGTGCACTGGCCGGACCGGCAGACCAATTTACTTCGGTCGCTTGGGCTACACCCCCAGCAAAGCGCCGTTTTATTCCCGTCGCCGAAACGTTGGAAGTGTTAGGCGAACAGGTGCGGGCCGGCAAATACCGTTATATCGGTGTCTCCAACGAAACACCCTGGGGACTGGATGGAGTATTTGCGGGTCGCCGAACGCCTGCGGCTACCGCCCATTCTCACTGTGCAAAATCCCTATAACCTATTGAACCGTACTTTCGAAATCGGTTTGGCTGAAATCGCCCATCGTGAGGGGTTAGGATTACTGGCTTACTCGCCGTTGGCCTTCGGTATTTTGACCGGAAATATCTGGATCAGCAACCGCCTAATGGGCGCCTGACGCTGTTCAGCCGCTTCGACCGCTATAAAACCCCGCAAGCCGAAGCGCCGATCCGCGCCTATGTCGAGCTGGCCCGGAGCCACGGTCTGGACCCGGCGCAAATGGCTTTGGCCTATGTCAACTCGCGGCCTTTTTTAACCGCCAACATTATCGGCGCCACGTCTATGGAGCAGTTGGCCGACGATATCGCCAGCATTGATCTGAATTTGCCCGAAGCTGCGCTGGAAGCCATCGAAGCCATTCATGTCGGACAGCCCAATCCCTGCCCATGATTGCACAACACACGCTGACCCTGCGTACCCAAGGTCGGGGCACCTATAACGTGACCGAGCAAGTGCAAGCCATCGTGCGCGAATCCAGGGTATTGATCGGCGTTGTGCATGTTTTCGTCCATCACACCAGCGCCTCTTTGATCCTATGCGAAAACGCCGACCCTACCGTGCGCGAGGATCTGGAAACCTTCATGGCACGGCTGGTACCCGATGGCGCACCCTGGTTCGAACATGTCGATGAAGGTCCCGACGACATGCCGGCCCATGTGCGCACCGTGCTAACCCAAAGTAACCTGACGATCCCGATCAGCCAAGGCCGTTGCGGACTCGGTATCTGGCAGGGCATGTATCTCTGGGAACACCGCACGATGGGCCATACGCGCCGGTTAACGGTCACGGTGCAGGGCGAATAAAACAACACCGGGATTTCTGATGCGCGCGAATTCAGCTATGTTATATAGCAGATATAAAAAAATCCGTTTGCCTTACCCCATCGCCCACAACGCATAAAGGCCGAGTCGCACCTATGATGACCCATTTCATTGCTACCCGAGCTCCCCAAGCCCGATGTTTTCTACTGGCCGTTGCCTTGCTAGTCCTGTTTTCCACCCCGGTTCTGGCGCTACCCACTCCCGAAATCACTGCACGAGCCGCCGTGTTGATGAACGCGGACAGCGGTGAAATCCTGTTCGCTAAACAACCGCATACACAATTGCCCCCGGCCAGCACAACGAAAGTGTTGACGGCGTTAGTCGCTTTGGAACGGTTGAATTTGCAGCAACGGATTTCAGTCAGCGCAAAAGCCGCCGCTGTGGAACCGAGCCGTATCGGCCTGCAGCCGGGCGAAGTCCTGTACGCCCAAGACTTACTCTATGGCTTGTTGCTGAAATCGGGTAACGATGCGGCTGAAGTCATCGCCGAAACAGTCGGTGGTTCCGTACCCCGGTTTGCCGATCTAATGAATGACCGAGCCTGGCAACTGGGGGCCCGCCGCAGCCGTTTCCAAAATCCGCACGGATTGCCGAATGAGGCTCATTACAGTACCGCGTATGATTTAACCTTGATTTTTCGCCAAGCCATGGCCAATCCGCTGTTCGCCGATATCGTGCGCACCCGCAGTGCGGGCTTGCGGGTCGAAGCCGGTCTCAATAACAACCACCATTGGCGAATGGTGCCAGTGTATAACAGCAATCGACTCTTGGTTTCCTATGGCGGGGTTCAGGGCGGGAAAACTGGTTATACCCGGCGGGCGAAAAACTGCTTTGTGGGGGAGGCTAAACGGGGTCAGGTTAACCTGATCGTCAGTGCATTGGGTAGCGCTAATCGTAAGGCGTTATGGAGCGATGTGGCAGCTATCCTGGATTACGGGTTTGCGCAGTATCGATTAACCCGGCCGGCTTCGCCTTGGGTGCTCAACGATACCACCGCAGCGACCAACCCGGCTAATCAGGGTGATTAGCCCGCGCAAGCGCCAATAGCCTTCGAATAGTGTGGTAACGGGATAATAAGCTGTGAATCTCGAAAAGGTCTTTTTCAGCGCGTTTATTCTGCTGGCGTTGACGCTGAATTTCGGATTCGTGATGGGCGATATCGATAACCCGGACCATCACCATCCGATGGAATTGTTCGCGGCCATTAGCGTCAGTCTCATCGCCACGATTATTAAACTCGGCGACCGCACCCATATCGGCGCGGTCTTGTTGGCGACCAGTATCGTCGCCGACGTGCAATTATTGGCGGCCGCCTTGGTGTGGGGGATGGCGTTGCATGTTTTGGAGACGGGCAATACCGCATCGGTTATCGCCACCGTGGTGTCCCTGTCAGGAGGGGCTTTGTTAGCCAACATCGCCTCTGTCGTACTGTTGATGATTGAGACCGTCACCTTGCGCCGCTAGTCGCATGTCCAACCTGTTTTTGCTGTTTTTCCGGCGTATCCAGCAGCGTGTAGAACTCCCGTCGGAGGAAAGCGCTCGCCTAGCTCCGCTCCTACCATCCTCTTCGATCAATACCACGCCGCATGTTATTTTCCTGGTGCTGCGGCGCATGAGGATGCCGTTGTTAGTCCTGATCGGCGCATATACCATTTCTATGGGTGGTCTGGTGTTGATGCCGGGTATGGACGATCAAGGTAATCCTTGGCGTATCGACTTTTTTCATGCCTTTTATTTCGTCAGCTTCATGGGCTCGACGATTGGTTTTGGCGAGATCCCCTATGCGTTCAGCCCCGCGCAACGGCTATGGACCATCATAGCGATTTATCTCACCGTGATCGGTTGGCTGTATGCCATCGGCAACATCCTCACTCTGCTGCAGGATCCGGCGTTCAAACGGGCCGTCACCGAACAGCGCTTCGCCCGTGGGGTACGCCGGCTGAAAGTGCCTTTTTATCTAGTGTGCGGGTATGGGGAAACCGGCAGTCTACTGGTGCGGGCATTGACGCGCGCTTAGTGCAAAGCGTGGTGATCGACAGCGATGCGGAGCGTATCAATGCCTTGACCTTGGAAGACTTGAGTTTCGATATTCCCAACCTGTGCGCCGATGTTCGCGAAGTCAGGCATCTAGTGGAGGGAGGATTGCAGCACCCCAAGTGTATCGGGGTGGTAGCGCTCACTAATGACGATCAAATCAACGTCAAGATTGCTATTACCTGCAAGTTGCTCAATCCCGCTTTAAAAGTGGTGTGTCGTGCAGAGATGGCGGACACGGCAGCGAATTTAGCCTCATTCGGCACCGATCACATTATCGATCCGTTCAATACGTTTGCCGACCATTTGACGATGACGCTGCGCTCTCCCAGCGTCCATCTGCTTTACGAGTGGCTGACCAGCATTGCCAATGCGCCGCTGCCTAAGCCGATCCATCCACCGCGAGGCACTTGGATCATTTGTCATTACGGCCGCTTCGGCAAAGCGGTACACCGCTATATGACCTTCGAGGGCATGCCGACCACTATCATTGAACCCGATCCCGAAAAAGCGCCTGAAGGCGCTATCGTCGGCGTCGGCACCCAAGCCGTCACCTTACGTGCGGCGGGAATCGATAAGGCCGTCGGCATCGTATCCGGCACCAATTTGGATGCGAATAATCTGTCCATTATCCTGACCGCCCGACAATTGAATCCCGCTCTTTATTTGGTTGCGCGGCAGAACCGCCGAGGTAATGATGCGTTGTTCAAAGCCGCCGATGTGGATTTGGTCATGCAACGCAGCCGAATCATCGTTTGGCGCATTTTGCCCTTGTTGACCGTGCCGTTGTTGAGTCGCTTTTTACAGTTGGCGCGGCATCGCAGCGAGCGCTGGGCGGAAGAATTGTTAGAAAAAATCCGCGTGCTATGTGAGGGAGTGACGCCACAAACCTGGTCGATCAGCATTGATCCCGAGCAAGCGCCTGCCGTGCACGCGGCAATTGAACAAGGCCGGGAAATTCGCCTATGGCATTTACTGCGAGAACCGCAAGAACGGAGTCAACCGTTACCTTGCTTACCCTTGTTAGTGCTGCGGCAAGATCAAGAAATCCTATTGCCCGATGACGATCTGCCTTTAGTCGCAAATGATTGCATTTTACTGTGCGCTCCGCATGACTGCGCCGAACGCATGACCTGGGCTGCATTCAACACTAATGCACTGGATTACGTGGTGACCGGCGAGGAAAGACCGGACGGCTATTTATGGCGTTGGCTGGCAAGCTGGCAACAAGCCCCTGCCTGTCCGATACCGGACCCTCCCTCGAAACGAGGGAAGGCGGACAGGTTAAAATCGTAGCTGTGGCTGTGTTGTTTAGGGAAACGCCGGGATGGTCGGCTCGATGCCTTCCACATGGGCTTCGGGATGGTGGCTTTTGACAAGCTCAGTCATCTCTTCGACTTTAGCCTTGGGGACATCAAGCATCATCAACAACTCGCCGCGCTCAATGGCGTCGTGAAAACGATCCAGCTGGCTGTTGGGTATAGAGACACCGATCATGCTCGCCACCCACGCGCCCAAACCGGCACCCAGCAAACTGGTCGCCAAGATGGCGCCGCCTCCCAAAACCAACCCCGCCGGCGGAAAGGTCAGCGCGGCCACACCCGCCAGCAACCCGGTAGCGCCACCTACCGTTAATCCTCTCTCTAAGGCCGGGACGAAATCGCTTTCTTCAAGTAACCCGGCCTCGGGTAAATGCGCTTCTTCCAGGGGATGGTGATCTTTAGCCACGATATGGATATGACGTTCCTCGACTCTGGCCAGCAACAATTCATCAACGATCTTTTTGGCGCTTTCCACGTCGGGAATTAGGAAGTAAAGTCTTCTCATTGTCGTAATACCTCAGGTGGATACCACAAGCCGCTAGCCGCAAAAGCGGTAGCTGACATACATGTAGACCATACAGCGCTATTATAAATCCTAACCGATTCAACCCACTCAAACCTTACTCCGCTACGTAAAACACGATGCGTGTTACCGCTAGATTGTTATCCGTTTCTCCTTATGTACTCTTGGTGCTGACCACGTTATTTTGGTCGGGCAATTTCGTGCTGGGACGCGCTGTGCGCGAGGTTTTCCCCCCACTGGCGTTATCCTTCTGGCGTTGGGCGGCGGCGTTGGTGTTGCTATTGCCTTTTGTGCTACCCCACATTCGCAGCCACTGGCCGTCGTTACGTCGACATTGGAAAATTCTGACCCTGCTCAGCGTATTGGGGGTGGTCAATTTCAATTCGTTTGTCTATATGGGCTTGCAATCGACCATGGCCACCAACGCGGTCATCATGCTGTCGATTACTCCGGTCATGATCGTGGCGCTGTCGTTTCTGTTGCTGCGTTTGCCGGTAACCCGCTGGCAAGCCATCGGTATCGGGGTCTCCTTGGTCGGAGTTCTGGTTATCGTCGCACGTGGCGATTGGCACCTATTGGTCGGACTCA
>JAAUQA010000330.1 GCA_012032855.1 Candidatus Competibacteraceae bacterium | reverse complement strand
CACCTGGTCGTATGGTGGCTCACTGCTAGCGCCGATCTTTACGGCTGGCCGAATCGCCGGTCAGGTGCAGGTCGCCGAGGCCCAGCAACAACAAGCGCTCTTGAACTACCAACAGGCTATTCAGACCGCTTTTGCCGAGGTCGAAGATGGCTTAGTCGACGTGCGCAAGTCGCGTGAACTGATGGCGGTACAGGAACAACAAGTCGACGCATTGCGGCGTTATGCCTATCTCGCTCAATTGCGTTATGACAACGGCTACACCAGCTATCTGGAAGTCGTCGACGCTCAACGCAATCTGTTCAACGCGGAGTTGGCGTTGGCGCAAAACCAGGGTGGCGTTCTACTAGCTTTGATTGGTCTTTATAAAGCCATCGGCGGCGGCTGGGTGACTGAAGCTGAGGCGCTGGCGAGTTCCAGCACTGACGAAGAACCAGGTTGAATCGTAATCCTTTGAAGTAATATCCCTTTTCTCAACTAACATACACAGGACTAGAGGGATGAGTGAGTTTTCTGATGATAAAGGCGTACTTACTGTATTAATCCGGCGGATGCAAAACCAGCGGTTGCCGCGGATTTTAACGTTGAAAGAAAAGGTGGATACCGGGCAGCGACTCGCCGATGCCGACCTCGCCTTTTTGAAAGAGGTGTTTGCGGATGCTAACAGAGTTAGATCGCTGATAGACCGAAATCCCGAATACCATGACTTGGCAGCACGTGTATTGGGCCTTTATGCGGAGATCACCAGCAAGGCTTTGGAGAACGAGAAAAACCCATAAGCAATTTAACCAATCAATTTTTTGCATATTTACAAGACCTGACCCCCCTGTTTAATGACAGAACAAGAACGTCATATCCAAACCGTCTGTTTGATGATTTTGGCCGGCGTTGCAACAGCAGCGGCATTGTATCTTTTTCGTGCGGTGTTGATTCCGTTCGTGCTGTCGATTTTCTTTATGTATGCCATCACCCCATTGGTCGATCTGCAGGTCTCGCGTCTAAGGGTGCCTCGTTATGTGGCGATTTTATCGACAGTGCTGGTTGCCGTTTTGATTTTCGCGGTCGTGGCGCGTGTCATGTCGACTTCCATCAGCATGCTGACCAATAACGCTGATGTGTATAAACAACGGTTCGAACAACTTGCCGATAAGCTGGACCAATGGGCTCCTTTGGATATGCTGTTGCCCGACATCTCTGAAAAGCCTTCAGCTGAACCGGCTCCGCAAACTGAATCGGTAGCGGAACAAACCGACCCGGTAGCGTCAACACTCATCGCCCCTGGGGTTTCCTGGCAACAGATCACCACCGGCAATGTCATCACTTTGATGGGCGGCGGAGTACAGGAAATACTGCTGCGAATCGCCGGGACTTTATTGGGACTCCTGTCTCAGGGCTTGCTGATCTTGATTTTTTTGCTGTTCCTATTGCTGGGAGAACGCCATACCGGCAAACCTCCCGATGGTTTTCTGGGCGCGGTCGAAAGTCGAGTACGGCATTACATTATTATTAAAACTTTAATTTCAGCCCTGACCGGGGTTCTGGTCGGCGTGCTGCTGAGTGTATTGGGCGTCGATTTGGCAATGGCGTTTGGGCTATTTGCGTTTTTGTTGAATTTTATTCCCAGCATCGGTTCGATCATCGCCACGTTGCTGCCGCTGCCGGTGGTATTGCTGAGCCCGGATCTCTCTGGAACGTTGCTGATGTTAGCCATCGTGTTGCCCGGCGCGGTACAAGTCACTCTGGGCAATATTGTCGAACCGAAATTGATGGGCCGGTCGCTGGATTTACACCCGGTAACCGTGTTGTTGGCGTTGATTTTTTGGGGTTCGATATGGGGTATGGTCGGGATGTTTTTGGCCACACCTATGACAGCGGTGATTAAGATTTTCTTCGAGCAGCAAGAGCATACTCGGCCACTGGCGAATATGCTCGCCGGACGCTTGGATTCTCTCAACGCCTTTGCCGAAGCGAAGGAACCGCAGTAACCCGAGTGTCCTTTATCCTCTGCGCTATGCCTTTTGGCTTGTTTTCCAGAGCTCCAACAATTCTGCAATGCTGGGTTGCTGCTGATATTTAGGCGTATCTGGATCAAACGATATCCAAGGCGGAGCGCTGCGCACCCAAAGATGCGCTATCGGTTTAAACCAGGACGTGTCATCGCACGTACCCGGCTTTATCGCTACGATTTCAGGCATCTGCGTGCTTGAATACCACAGCGCCGTGCCGCATTGAATGCAATGGATGCCGGTGCAGTTCGTTATCGTTTAGCATATTGATATGCTCGGTAACCTCGCCGTAAGTCACCCTAATATCCTGTCGCTGAACGAGCATGGATAGGCTGTATGCTGAACCGGACCCCTGACAGCCACCTTGGTGCATAAGCATATCCCCCATTGAAGCCGCTATTACGTGTTGCCGAATTTCCAGCATACCGTGATCACGATGCCGATTATAATCAACAACAGATTCGTCAACACAAAGTAGACGAGAAACTCCTGAAGATAGTTGGGTTCCTGGATAATGTAGTGGGCCAAGCCACGCTCTGAGCCCGTTTTCGATGGCGTAATCGGCATGAGCAGGCCGATTATGATAGCAACGCCTTCGGCAAGGAGCAGACCGTGCCACACTGTAAAACGCTCGGCTTTCTTACTCATTCGTTAAATCGTTTAATCAAGTGCCCTCTCCAGGAACCACGTTGAAAATATATGCGAATTGACTAGAGCAGGCACTTTTAACCAGCAAGTTCGGTTAGTACTCTCTCGTAGCTTCTGATCATTCGTTCTATAGATAACTCTTCTGCCCGCCTTATGCCGATAGTGCTATATCGTTCTCTGGCTTGATCATCTTTTAATAGCTGCAAGATAGCGTTAGCTAATTTTTCGGGGTCGTGAGCAGGAACCAGCACGCCGTATTCGCTATCGCCGATGATCTCCCTCGGACCATAGGGACAATCTGTCGCGATGACCGGCGTTCCACAAGCCATAGCCTCCAACAGCGTGTATCCAAACCCCTCGAATAGGCAAGTGTGAATAAAAAGATCGGCTTGTGCGAGATAAGGATAGACATTATCGCGATAACCAATGAGGCTAACCGTTTCAGTAAGCTGCCAAGCGTTAACTGTCGCTTCCAACTGTCTCCTTTCCGGCCCATCACCTAATATGATTAGGCGTACTGGAAGCTGTTTGATGACTCGACAGATAGCCTCTAACAGGAGCTGAAGATTTTTCTCCGGAGCCAAACGTGCAACAGCGCATATTAAGGGATAGCGCTGATAGCTTGGTAAACCGGAATCGTGAATGGGTGATTTTATGGCCTGCTTGACGGCGCTCTTGTCAATGCCATTGGGTATTACGACAGTTTTGCTTTTTCTACCGAGGAAACGACGGCTTAGCTCTTGCTGAGTGCCTTGAGAAGGCACGATGATTCGGTCTGCTAGCAGGGTGGTGCCAGTAACCGCAGTGCGCAGAAAAAACGCCGCCGCCAACCGTTTTCATGGTGGCGCATGTACTCGTAAAAGGGGCCGCGGAAACTAGCTATTGTTCGGATACGCAGTTTTGCCAATCGAGCGCCCAATGTAACTAGCGCGGCAGGGTAATGCATCATGCCCAGAGCAATATCGGCGCCGGATTCACGCATGATATGACCAACTGTTTTGGCGCTAGTAATTAAAGCATGATAGTTGTTAAAGCCACCGAATAGCTCGTATTGATCGGTATCGACGAAAGCATCGTAACGCTCGGGCAGGTGCTGCCTCAAGCACTCCGGAGCTGCCAGGTGATGTGGTGGATTTTGCGCCGGTCTAAGTATTCTAATAAATTGCGCGTTGTCCGTTCCGCGCCTCCCACCGGTGAAGGCAATATGTAAAATGAATAATTTGATAAGCTAAATCCCGCTATCTGTCCATTCATTTATAGCACATCGGAAAAGCCTGGCTGCAGGCGACGAAAAAACCGTTTTTCCTCCCCATAACGCACAACCTGCCAGCAATAAAAGCCATACGGCAGTACCCGGCGTTGGCCACATGCCGTCAAGCACAGCATGATGATACGCTTCTGCAAATACCGTAAATGGATTCAATGACACCCAAGACTGCCAGTTTTCCGGTACCAATGATAAGGGTAGAGAATCGGCGAGGTATAAAAAAAGGCGGGCAGGACTAAGCCTATGATCTGGATAACGTCGCGTAAGTAAACGGCAATCGCGGAAAGTAGCACCGCTAGTCCAGCAGTAAAAAAGATCTGGACCATTAAAATAGCCACAATCGCGGTGAGCTGTTCGAAGCTGATGTGATTCTGCCAGACAAAGAATCCTACCAGAAAAATAGCATACCCTATTCCATGATTGATACAGGCGGCAATGACCGCTGCTACAGGAAAGATAATAACTGGGAAATGGACCTTCTTTACCACATCCCGATGACCGATAATCGCAGAAGTGCCTTTGATTAGACCATCTTGGAAAGCGAACCACGGCAATAAGGCGGACAATAAAAAAACAATAAAGGGCAGGGATCCTGCTCCTTCAGCCATCGGAATGCGGACTCTTAGAATCTTAGAAAACACCCACCAATACAGGAAAATCAAGAAGAGAGGTTGGCAGACGCTCCATATAACTCCACCCCATGAACCGGCGTACTGTTCACGAATATCCCGCCAGACAAATGGCAGAATCATCCTTATACGCCTATTCATGTGGCGAGATAGAACTTTTCTCTTAATCCACCATGCGTTCTCAAGTCGATATCAA
>JAAUQA010000020.1 GCA_012032855.1 Candidatus Competibacteraceae bacterium | reverse complement strand
TCTTCCGTGCGGGCTTTCTAAATTCTGACTCTGAAGCCTTTGGAATAACTGTTTTTTCTATTGCCTGCTCTTCAAATGGGCTACCAAAATCAGGGTGGAATTTATAGCCACTTTCAAATAATGGCTTCAGCTTGGCCCAAGCTTTACCATCAGAAGCTTTTGGTGCCTTGAAAGCAGAACCTGTTTCATGCATGACATTAGCACATTGCGGGCAAACCACTTCATACTCAATTCGCTCCCAGTTACCACGCTTATCTTGGGCATACTTGTGCTTTTTAAAGACCTTTTTACAGTCCAAACAAACATAACCGATTGTGATATTTTTTTTGTGCATGGCTAGTGCCTAGCGCGGTCGGCTTGAACGACTTGCTATGTAAATTCTTTTACCAATCGCGCCATTCACTTGCTATGCCGTCACCATCCCCATATATAGATGGATCTAAGCCAGCTGCTGATGCAATAACATCAAACAACTCACAAAGCTCCTCACGCTCTCCCGTTTCAATCAGGCATCCATCAAGCTGATCGTTAAGATCATTGAGAGCCTCAACTGAAGCCTTGAAGTGTGAAACTTTTACAGCTTCGTTTGCGTTTTCACCTGCTGAAGACAGATTATCTATAAGGCGATCCAGAATGGCTCTCGCAGAATTTACATTTTCAGGAGTATATTGCTCTAATCCGTCATCAAACCGAGCTGACCACAGTGCAAATGGATAGCTTTCCTTAGTCTGTTTTAGCTTATCTGAGAATGTCACTTCAATGCTCCTCTACTTTTGAATTTACATAACGCGGCAGAGTTGAGCCTTGAGCATCGCAGCCCGGCGGTTGCGTAGCAAGCGGCGGGTGAGAAGCGCAGTGGCTCGAACGGGTTGTTAGCCAGAAGCGCGCAGCGCTCTGGATCAACCCGGTCGAGTTTACTCGACTCTGCCGCGTTAGCGCAGAGCCGCGCAAGCGGTTCTGCGCTAACAGTGAAATATACAGAAATTATTAGTTTATTTGCTATACATAATCTGTATAGCGCTTCCTGGATTAACCTTAGCCACAAAGTGCGATCAGCATCTCCTAGCAGACCATAGAGATCAAGCTATAGAGGTCAAGTGTCACATTATCGGTTATGACTTTCACCTAAACCCCGTACCCGCACTATGAGCTCTGTCCATCACGCATTAAAGCTTCTTGGTTATTTTAGAATGCGCTAACCCATTGATCAAAATAGTGAAATATTTCACACTTTTCGACTTCAGGCATCATTTCCCGGAACTGCCCACCGGCATCACCCCGCCTACTGGGGGTTCCGGTTCAGGTTGCGATAGCGAACGTTGTTGCCATAACAAATACACCGCCGGAATCACGAACAACGATAATAATGGCGCGGTAATCATCCCGCCGACCATGGGCGCGGCGATCCGCTTCATGACTTCCGAACCGGTGCCGCTGCCGATCATGATTGGAATCAAGCCCACCATCAAGGTCGCTACGGTCATGGCCTTGGGCCTGATGCGCAAGGCAGCACCTTCCATGATTGCATCCTTCAATTCCGCCAAGTGATTGAGTTGGCCTTGTTCACGGCGGCTGGCCAGCGAATTATCCAAATACACCAGCATCACCACCCCGAATTCCGCCGCAACCCCGGCTAAAGCGATGAAACCGACCCCAACCGCCACCGACAAGTTATAGCCCAGACCCCATAACAGCCAAAAACCGCCGATCAGCGCGAACGGTAACGAGGCCATGACGATGACCGCTTCGGTGGCGTTGCGGAAGGCGATATACAGCAGCACGAAAATGATCAGCAACGTGACCGGCACCACCTGAGATAGCCGTTCCTGCGAACGCAGCATGTACTCATATTGGCCGGACCAAGTCAGGGAATACCCTGCCGGTAACTGAACCTCGTCACGCACCAAGCGTTGCGCTTGGCGCACGTAAGAACCCAGGTCCACACCGCGAATATCGACGAAGGTCCAGCCGTTGATGCGGGCGTTTTCGCTTTTCAGCACCGGCGGACCATCGACGATGCTGATGTCAGCAACTTGGCGCAACGGAATGTGTGCGCCGGTGGGGGTAATGAGCGGCAAATCCTTGAGCTTCTCCAAATCGTCCCGCAATGCTCGCGGGAAACGCAAATTCACCGGATAGCGTTCCAAGCCTTCGACGGTTTGGGTGATATTCACGCCTCCCAGCGCAGCACGAACGATTTCGTTGATATCGGCGATATTCAAACCGTAACGTGCGGCATTGACTCGATTGGGATTAACTTCGATATATCTTCCCCCAGCCACCCGTTCGGAGTAGGCAGAGACTGTACCCGGCACCTGCATTACGGCCTGCTCGACCTGCCGACCGATTTCTTCGATTACTTCGATTTCGGGGCCGGCGATCTTGATGCCTACCGGGGTTTTGATGCCGGTAGCCAACATGTCGATGCGGGTCTTGATGGGCTGCACCCAGGCGTTGGTCAAGCCGGGAAATTTAACTGTCCGATTCAGTTCTTCGATAAGCTTATCCAGCGTCATACCGGGCCGCCATTCGTCGTGCGGCTTGAGCTGGATGGTGGTTTCCAGCATGGTCAGCGGTGCCGGATCAGTGGCGGTCTCAGCGCGTCCGATTTTGCCGAAAACAGTTTTGACTTCCGGAAAGGTTCTGATCAACCGATCGGTTTGCTGCAATAATTCTTGCGCTTTGCCTGCCGAGACGCCGGGCAGGGTAGTCGGCATATACAGCAAATCACCTTCTTCCAGTTCCGGCATGAATTCCGAGCCGATTCCGTCCGCCAATCCAGCCCATTGCGGATAATCATGGAAAATATGACGCCAACTCTGGGTAAGCCCGTCCTGCCAGGATTCCACCGTGGTATGCCACTGCGCTGACAGACTGTCGGGCTCAGCTTGTCCCGGCAACCAGCCGATCACAACTGCCGGTCCATGCAACGGGCTCAATAATCCGGCTACCCCGGCAATCGGCACAGCCGTAGACAACATCAACAGCAAGGCCAAGGCCAGCGTGGTGCGCGGCCAAGCCAACACTGCATTGAGAACGGGGCGATATAGCCAGATCAGCAACCGATTGAGCGGGTTCTTGTTTTCGGAGGGAATCCGCCCGCGAATGAAATACCCCATCAATACCGGCACCAAGGTGACCGCCAACCCCGCAGACGCAGCCATCGCATAGGTCTTGGTAAATGCCAGGGGCGAAAACAAGCGACCTTCCTGCGCTTCGAGGGTGAATACCGGCAAGAAGCTCAAGGTGATGATCAGCAGGGAAATAAACAACGCCGGTCCGACCTCGCTCGCGGCTTTGGCGATAATGTCCCAGTGTTGCTGGGTAGTCGGTTCTCGATCCGGATGGCGGCGATGCCAATTTTCCAGATGCTTATGCGCGTTCTCGATCATCACGATAGCCGCGTCTACCATCGCGCCAATAGCAATCGCAATGCCGCCCAAAGACATCAAATTGGCGTTGACACCCTGATAGCGCATGATGATAAACGCAGTCAAAATCCCTAACGGTAGGGTGACGATAGCCACAAATGCGGAACGCAGATGAAATAAAAACAGCACGCACACCAGCGCGACGACAATGAACTCCTCAATCAACTTGACCTTAAGGTTGTCCACCGCTCGCTGAATCAATGCTGCCCGGTCGTAGACTTCGATCACCTCCACTCCGGCCGGTAAGCCAGCCTTTAGAGATTCCAGCTTTTCTTTAACCTGCTGGATGGTGACCAGCGCATTTTCCCCGTAGCGCATCACCACAATGCCGCCGGTCACCTCGCCGAGTCCATCTAATTCAGCGATGCCGCGACGCATCTGCGGCCCCAAACCGACATGGGCGATATCGCGCAACAGCAGCGGCGTCCCTTGATCGCCCATCACCCCGATGGGAATGGTTTCGATGTCGGCCACCGATTGTAAATAGCCGCGGCTGCGAATCATGTATTCCGCTTCGCCTTTTTCCACCACCGAACCACCGGCTTCTTGGTTGGCGCGGCGGATAGCTTCATTGACTTGGCGCAGGGGAATGCCGTAGAAGCGCAGCCGGTTGGGGTCCACCACCACTTGATATTGGCGAACCATGCCGCCGACCGTGGCTACTTCGGCGACGCCGGGCACGGTCTGTAGTTCGAATTTCAAGAACCAATCTTGCAACGAGCGCAACTGGGCAAGATCGTGCTGGCCGGTGCGGTCGATCAGTGCGTACTGATAAATCCATCCGACGCCCGAGGCATCCGGTCCCAGTCGTGGTTGTACCCCATCCGGCAACAGAGCGGCGGCTTGATTGAGATACTCCAAGACCCGGGATCGGGCCCAGTACAGATCAGTACCGTCTTCGAAAATCACGTAGACGAAGGAATCGCCGAAGAACGAGAATCCCCGCACGCGTCGCCCGGCACAGACAGCATGGTAGTGGTGATCGGATAAGTGACCTGATCTTCCATCACCCGAGGTGATTGACCGGGATAAGTCGTTTTGATGATGACCTGCACATCGGACAGATCGGGTATGGCGTCCAAAGGGGTTTGTTGCAGCGACAACCAACCCCAGCCGGTCAGCATCACCGTCGCCACCAGCACCAGAAAACGATTTTGGATGGACCAGAGGATCAAGCCGCGCAGCATGTCAGTTCTCCATCTGCATCATCATCTGGGCGGGCACAGGTTCCGGTTCCAGCGGCTGCATACGGCGGAAACTGGCTTGCAGATTACTTTCCGAATCGATCAGGAATTGGCCGGATACCACCACTCTTTCACCTTCTTGCAGCCCATCCAGAATCTCAATACGGTCTTGGGCACGTAATCCGACCTCGATAGCGGCGGGTTGAAATTGACCGTCGCCCAGATCTTTGATGACCCGCTCCTGGCCACCGGTGACGATCAGCGCCTCAAGCGGAATCGTTAACGCATTCGGGTGCGGCGTACCTTGGATATTGGCATGGACGAACATATTAGGCTTGAGTATGCCGTCTGGATTTTTAAAGCGCAGCCGCACTTGCAAAGTACGGGTTTGGGGATCTAACTCTGGATACACATAGTCGACCGCGCCTTGCCAGACTCGCCCCGGCAACGCGGGGATTTTGATCTCTGCCGGATTGCCGACCCGGACTTGATCGAGTTGATGCTCAAACACATCGACTTGCACCCAAACCGAAGCCACATCGCTGATAGTAAACAGCTCCATGTCCGGTTTCACGTACATGCCTTCCCGCAATCCCATTTTGGTGACGATGCCATCAATGGGTGCCAATACCGGCACGGTTTCCTGCACCTGACGAGTTTTGGTTATTGCGGCCACCACGCTATCCGGTACATCCAATAAGCGCAGTCGGCGGCTCGCGCCTCGGACCAAGTCCTGGCGGCGCTTACCCGAAGTTGAAATACCCTCCAGTGCCAGCAGATATTCTTCTTGCGCATTGACGATTTCCGGCGAATAGAGATCCAGCAGCACTTGGTTACGTCTGACCGCATCGCCTTCGGCACGCACCCGCAGTTTTTCACCCAGCCGGCGGCACGCGGGTGCACATGGCCCATGCGATCCTCGTCATAGGTGATAGAGCCGACGGTTTCGATTTGTTGGCGCAATGCCGAACGCTCGACCAAAACCGTGCGGGCACCCATGTTTTGTAGTGTTTCCGGGCGGACAGTCACGATGGGCGGGCCGAAATCGCTACCGGCATCGGATTGCACTTCCTGCTCTTCCAGCGCCATACCACAGATGGGGCAATTGCCGGGTTCGCCGCGCACAATTTGCGGATGCATGGGGCAAACGTAAGTGGCATCGGCATGTTTACGGGCATGTTCGATCACCGAATCATCCCGGACTTCAGCCATACTTTCGCTGGGGTTTAACGAAGCATTAGAGTCTTGTGGCTTACAGGCAGTCGATAGCATTGCCACCCCGGCAAACAGTGTGGCCCCTAGCAAGTATTTAGTGGACATGCAGAATCCCCGTTGGATAAGAAAGGCAACCGCTGGACGAATTAGTTTGCCGAATGTAGGCGCGTAAAGCTTATCTGAATTCAGACTCGCAGCGGGCACAATAATTCGTAATACGAGGGTTGCAGCGGGAAAGATGCGATTTTCAGGAATGGGAACGGTGCCGACCCTTGTCGACACCGCTAGAGAAGCGTGTTGGATTAAATCAGTTGTATTGCTCGCACCGTAATGCGTTACGCTGCGTTGAGTTCAATCGTGGTCGGGATGCTCATCCACCATCGGATAGGTCGGCCTTCGACACAGCCGCCCGAGCATCCATATGAGTCAACAACTGGAGGAGTGACGGGGTGCCAGCCAGTCACCAACATGCGAGCCCAAGCATGCTGGCTTGCTATTCCTTCCGGTGTTAACCCGAGTTGACCGCATTTTGGCGGTTGGTTAGCAGAGAATGAATTATTCGCGCTAATTAAAACGATCACTGTCAACACGCTGGTTAGCAATTGGTTTTTCATGCGTCGTGCACTCATCGTGAGGTGGTCGATTGTCAAGGCTACTACCCTGAGCCTTAATACAGCCTGAATGAGGCAAGGGTACAATATCCTCCAAACTCGGTTTTTCATCTCATTCTAAGGAATAACAGGGACGAACATAATAGACAGTGTCTAAATAAAATATATTGACCAGGATCAGTTGTAATTGAGATTTGTTTAGATTTTCCCTACGATGTAGAGGGCTTTGAAACTGACGTCGATGGTGGCGAATCACCTTTTGGTTCCCCAAGTCCTGCCGTCAATCCGTGAATATCGCCGGCCGACATCCCGATCTCTTTTAACAAGGCTTCCAGTAAAGGGACTTGGCGCGATAACGCAAAGCACTATTGACCACCTGATCGGCTAGATTCCCTGAACTATCGGCTCCAGCACCACCGCCACCACCGGATAAGCCATCCACCTGAACGATTTTGATCCCTTCGATTCGTTCCATCGGCTTGACGCTTTCCCGAATAATCTCCGGCATATGGCGGATAATCGCCAGCTTGATCTGCATGGCAATCTGCTGTTCGGATAGCAAATTCTCCGCTTCGTGCAATACCCGTTTACCTTCCGCTTCGACCGCATAGCGTTTGGCCGCGGCCTCGGTTGCCAGCACTTCGGCTTCGGCACTGGCTTGGGCGCTGATGAGCTGCTTATCGGCATCGGCTTGAGCCAGGGTGCGTACCGAAGCTGCTTGGTCCTCGGCCGCCCGTTTGTCCGCATCGGCTGCCGTGGTAATCGAAATGGCATCTCTTTCGGCTTGTTTGGCGGCTTCCAATAACTCGATCTGCTTGGCGCGTTCGGCTCTTTCCACCTCTCGTACGGTGATGACCTGCTCTTCTGCCTTGACCGCATCCGAACGGGCTTTTGCGGCCTGAGCTTCGGCCTCGGATTGCGCTCTGGATTTCTCGGCTACGGCGATGGCACGGTCCTGTTCCGCCAGTTCGAGGGCTTTACGTTTATCCAATTCTACGGTCTCAACCGTTTTCATTTTTTCGATTTCCGCCGACTCAATCGCCCTGGATTTGGCGATTTCCCGTTCTTTCAATTGCCGTTCCGTTTCAATGCGTTCTTCGGCCACGGCGCGCTCGGCAGTGATGCGGGCTTGATCGACTTGTTGCCTGGCATCGATTTCGGCCAATTGAGCCTCGCGCCGTTTGGCGGCCTGTTCGCTGGCGATTTCGGCCATTTGCGCGGCTTTGCGGATTGAGATTTCCCGTTCCTGCTGCAGTTTGGCGTATTCCTCGTCACGAGTCAGCTCCAGCCGCTGCCGTTCCGCTTCCAGATTGACCTTGCGAATCTGGACCTCGTTAAGTTGCTCAATGTCGTTGCGGCGCTTGCGGCGCGCCTCAATTTCTTCGGTCAGTTTGGTCAAACCTTCGGCATCGAAGGCGTTGTCGGGATTAAAATGCTCGCGACTGGTTTGATCCAGACCGGTAAGCGATACCGATTCCAGTTCCAAACCGTTCTTCAACAAATCTTCTGATACGGCTTGCTGCACTTTCTGAACAAAATTGACCCGCTGCTCGTGCAGTTCGGTCATGGTCATTTCCGCGGCTACCGCGCGCAGTGCATCGACGAACTTGCCTTCCACCAGTTCTTTTAAATCCTCGGGATGCATGGTGCGTTGCCCCAAAGTCTGGGCGGCGTTGGCGATGGATTCTTCGGTGGGTTGTACCCGCACATAGAATTCCGCTTGCACATCGACCCGCATCCTATCGCGGGTAATCAGTGCTTGAGCATTGGCGCGGCGCACTTCCAGACGCAAGGTGTTCATATTGACCGGAATGGTTTCCTGGAACAGCGGAATCACTACCGCTCCCCCGTTCATAACCACTTTTTGCCCACCCGCCCCGGTGCGGACAAAAGCGACTTCTTTCGAGGCCCGTCGATACAGGCGGGCGATAATCATCCCGATCACCAGCAGAGGAATCAGGATCGCAGTGGCAATAAATAGAATGTTGCTTAATTCCGGAATCATGGTGTCGCTCCAATGCGGTTTAACGCTTCATTAATAGAACTCACGTAAGCCCTGGTTTATTCAATATCAAGACTCAAACGAATACCGCCAAATGTTACCAGACTGTAAGCACGCCACGTTGTCCGGCAACACGGCAGTGATCTGATGCAGATTACAGGCTGGGGACGTAATGGAACAAATCGGCAGCGGTTCACCCGGACTTCACACACAGCGCATAAAACGCCCACATGACATGCGTAGGCTAGCGTTACCTTATTTCCATCAAGGAGCACGCTATGCAACGCTTGATCATGCTGTTCGCTACAGTAATGTTGTGGACTGCCGGTTCCGTTTCAGCTCAAGAGGCGGAGACCAATGACACTCAAATTGCTGCCGTACCCCGGTCAGTCTGCCCTGGTCCGAATTCAAACAACTCTACACCGAACGTCTGCAACGCGAGTGGAACGAGTCCCAAGTCAAAGAAGAGCCCTTTCTGTACACCATCGATAACGCAGCTTACCGATTACTGCTGGGTGCCAACGGGGCACAGGGCAATCTGAGGTTAGGCGGCCAACTGCTGCAAGGGCAACCCCGCCCGCTCAAGTTATTCAATACCGATCTGACCATCACTCAGGTGAATGCGATTGAAGGGGGGTTCTTGTTCAGTGACGCTCAGGGCTATCACCTTTATCTCACTCAGTCCGGTCCTTTTTATTTGGACTGCGAAATTCTGTTACCGCAGCGCGAGGACTTGCGTTCGCCCTTTGTGGCCTTCCAAATCCCGGCGTCGGTGCAAAACAGCTTGAGCCTGGAACATAGTCCTGATTGGCGGATATTAGAAGCGCCAGGACAACAATTGAACGACGGACCTTATTTCTTCTCTCCCCAGCAACAAGTGTTGGTGCGCTTTGCGCCTGCCGACAGCATCTTGGGACAACCACCATTGGTCGATAGCTTCACGCATCTGGAACTGTTGGATGACAGCTACCGGGCAACGGTTTTTCTGGTTCCCCGCCGCAAGCAGAGCCAACCGTTACAGATTAGGTTTCCGGGAGCGCGTTGGCTGAATGCCTCGGTGCAGCGCTCTTGGATCAGCGTTACCGATGACGAAACGGTGATTACGCTGCCGCCCGATTGGCAGCAACCGCTGAGCTTGGATTATGAATTGCCGGTCGATGCAGCTACCCTGCAGCTACCCAAAATTGCCGACAATCTAGGCCAAGAAGGCGTCTTTCAGATCATAGTGCCCAGCTCAGCCCGCCTTAGTCTGTCGGGTAATGGATTACAACAGGGCTTGGATAGCCAGCGCTTACCATCGGCACTACGCCAATACGCTGAGATCAACAGCCTTTACGCCCGCATTCCCTCCGCCCATACCGTGCAGCTCGCTGTGGAACGCTTCGCTACCGTCGCGGAGCCGGCCATCGTGCTGGATACGGTGTACCAATACACCAGCGTCGCCGACAACGGCACGCTATTGTCGGTGTTGCGTCTGCAGGTGCCACCGCTGCCGGATCGACGGTTGCTGCTTAATGCCGTAGCGGATGCCGAAATCTGGTCTCTGACCGTGAATGGCGAACCACACTCAATCTATGCCCAGCATGATAATCGCTGGATTGTGCCGTTGGCGGAAGGAAACTCGCTGGTCGAATTGGCCTATTGGCGCAAGACGACCCGATTGGTCCTGCAAGGTCGTTTGGAGTTGCCGATGCCGGCATTGGGATTGGCGGCGCAATCCTATCATTTGGCCCTAGGGCTGCCGGAGCGGGTGGAACTGGTTGCGTTGGAAGGTGACCTTGAACCCGGCGATGGTAAACAATGGCCTAGCGTAAGTCCGTTCAGCGGGCGGCCCCATTATTTCACCCAGCCTTTTTACCGAGGCGAAGCGTTGCCTGTGGCAATTCATTACCGGGAACCAGTCGCTGTGAGTGGAGGTAAAGCGTCATGAGCGTGCGCCACTTTTTTGCCATTTGCTTGATTTTATTGCTCGGCGTTACGGCTTGGTGGATCTTGGGTATGGCGAGCCAAGTCCGTACCTATAGCATGGGCGAGCGCCTCGGTAGCGCAGTGACCACTTTATGGGGCACCCCGGTAGTCCAACATGCTCCCCGTTTTAGCGTGCAGGTGCCGGGTGCTCGGCAACAGCGTGAGCTGCTCGCCAGCCGAAACCACATCACCGTAGAGTTGCAGCTCGAACAACGGCGTAAAGGCTTGTTGTGGTATCCCACCTATGAGGTTTTGTTCGACGCCGAGTATGCGATCAACAACGATACTTTGGTCGAACAGCGAGTTCGTGCGCAACTGCCCTTGCCTTCGGCTGACGCGACTTACGACGAGTTCGAGGTATGGGTCGATGACCAGCCCAGCGCGCATGGTGTGGATGTAAAGCAGGGTATTGCTGAATTGATTGCCCTGAACCCGGGCCAAACGCGCACTTTTAAAGTACGTTATCGCACCCGTGGATTGTATCGCTGGAGCTACCAACTCGGCGGCGAAACCGGTCGAGTGCGACAACTGGACATGACTGTGGCCACCAATTTCGAGGCGGTGGATTTTCCCGACGGCAGCCTGTCGCCGATGGTTGTTGAACCACTGGGTGTATCGTCAGATGGATTGCAGTTGCACTGGCAAGCGGACGATTTGATTACCCGCCAACCGGTTGCCATCGCCCTACCGGAGAAGCTCAATCCCGGCCCGTTGACGGCCCGAATGAGTTTCTTCGGACCGGTCTGTTTGGTGTTTTTCTTCGTGCTGGTAGGGGCGATTGCTATTCTCAAGCAGGTGCCTATCCACCCCATGCATTATCTGTTCGTGACTGCAGGGTTTTTCGCCTTCAACCTGCTGTTCGTTTACCTGGTGGATTGGCTTGATGTACACCTAGCATTCGCCTTAGCCGCCGGCGTCTCAGTCGGTTTAGTAGTGAGTTATCTGCGCGCCTCATTGGGCGTGGCGTTTCCCTGGAAAGTCGCCGCGCTGGGACAATTATTTTATCTGGTGTTGTTTTCCTACTCGTTTTTCCTCCAGGGTATGACCGGTCTGACGGTAACGGTGGGCGCCATTTTGACCCTGGCAATGTTAATGCGCTTGACCGCCAAGCTGGATTGGAGCGTGGTGTTTCAACGTCAAGCTTGATTGGAATGGGCTCAATTTTTCTTGTTAAACGACACGTTCTCACGAATGAATGTGGCCAGCGTTCGGGTGGCGGGGGTGGCGGTGGAACCAGCCGACAGCAGGCAGATTTCCGCATCGTTGATCAACGGCCAGTGTTGTTCCGCTTCATAGGGGGTCAAGCTGTCAGGGACCATATTGCGGGGTAACACGGTGATACCGAGACCGGCTTTGACTGCGGCTGTGGTGCCGGCCAAACTGGGGCTGGTATACACTACTTTCCAGGGCATACCGACCGCGTCGAGCGTTTCCAGCGCGCGGCGGCGGTAAACGCAAGGAGCGGGCGCGAGCACCAATGGCAACGGTTGATGGATTTGCTGGAAATCGCGCCGAATGGTTTCGAAATGTCGCACGCCTTCGAAGGTGCCGGTACTGCCGACCCAGACCAGCCGCTCCCGCCACAGGGGCTCGGCATGAGGATAAATCTTGCCGGGCTCCTGTTTAATCACCACCATGTCATAGTCTCCGGCCTCAAAGCCTTCAATCAGTTTAAGGGTCAGATCGCAATTCACGTTGAGCATGATGCGCGGGTGGGAGGCCATGAAGTCAGCGAGAATATCCGGCAGATAATGGGTGGTGTAATCCTCCGGCGCACCGAAACGCACCTCGCCTTCGACCTCGGTTTCCCGGAACCGCAGCAGCAGGGCCTCGCACAACCCCACGATGTGCCGAGCATTGCCTAGCAGACGCTCGCCTGCTGCGGTGACCTCTACATTACGATTATCGCGCTTGAACAGCGGCGCGCCGATCAAATCCTCCAGCTTGCGAATCTGCATGCTGGTGGCGGATTGAGTGCGGCCGATGCGTTCCGCCGTTTTGGTAAAGCTTCTGGTCTCGGCGAGTACAACGAAGGTTCTTAGCAGACTGGTGTCGATATCGTACATAGGTCTTGTATCTGTTTGTGGGCAAGCCTCAAATCGGATTTTCCAGGGCGTATGCAGCACTGTTCTGGTAATATTTACCCTGAAAAACACCTGGAACCGCATGATGACAACACCGGGAACCCTGTATATTATCTCCGCCCCTTCCGGAGCCGGCAAAACCAGTCTGGTGAGGAAATTGCTCGACAGCACCCCGGACTTGGAAGTGTCGATCTCCCACACCACTCGCCTTCCGCGTGCTAGCGAAGAAAACAAGGTCGATTACTATTTCGTCGATCCGCAAACCTTTCATGCCTTGGTGGAACAGGATGTGTTTCTGGAACATGCCCGGGTATTTGATCATGAATACGGCACCAGCCGCCATGCCGTTATGGAAAGACTACAGGCGGGCGTGGACGTTATCCTGGAAATCGATTGGCAGGGCGCTCGACAAGTCCGCGAGCATTTACCCGAGACGCTGACCATTTTCATCCTGCCACCGTCCCGTGCAGCGCTGCGTGAACGCCTATACAACAGGGGGCAGGACAGTGAGATGGTGATCCAGCGTCGCTTGCAAGATGCGGTGGATGACATGTCTCATTATCAGGAATTCGATTACTTGGTGATCAATGACAATTTTGATGACGCCTTAGCTGCAATGCAGTCCATTTTTGTTGCTAATCGACAACGGCGTGAAACACAGCTTGCGCGGCACGGAAAATTACTCCAGGCTTTGTTGTATTAACCTGTGTTGTTTGTCGCTAAAAACCGTGTTATTAAACCTTCATGCTAATAAGGTTACATTATGGCTCGAATTACTGTAGAAGACTGTCTTGACAGCGTCGATAATCGCTTTCACTTAGTTCTGGTTGCCTCCCGCCGAGCCCGTCAGCTCGCGAGCGGCTATGAGCCGTTAGTGCCGTGGGAAAACGATAAGCCGACGGTAGTCGCCTTGCGTGAACTCGCTGAGGGAAAAATCGACCCTCGTGCGCTGCCGCGTCGAGCAGCGACTTTATCCGAGGAAGCTGACCCGACTGAAGCTAACGGGGGAAGACCTTTGAAATAGTGTTGAACCATCGGGCCAACGGGAATGAGCGTCGCAACCAGTGAACTACACCAGCCGGTCGTCCTCACCATCGATTTAGAATGGCGAGGCGAATTGGATGCGCGTGTCGCTGATCTCTGTTTAGTGCTCGGCACTTACCTGGAAACGGATCAGGTCGATAAGGTCCGTCAAGCATGTTACTTCGCTGCCGAGGCTCACGCCAGTCAACGCCGTAAAAGCGGCGAACCTTATGTCTTCCATCCAATCGCCGTAGCCTGCATCCTGGCCGAAAGTCGCTTCGACCATGAGACGCTCATGGCCGCCGTGCTGCATGATGTCATCGAAGATACCCCGTTCGACAAGGAGCAGTTAAGTGACCGCTTCGGTGCCGAGGTTACCGAACTGGTGGATGGCGTCACCAAACTGACTCAGATTAACTTCAGCTCCAGGGTAGAGGCGCAAGCCGAGAATTTCCGCAAAATGTTTCTGGCCATGGCCCGTGATATCCGGGTCATCATCATTAAACTGGCGGATCGCTTGCACAACATGCGCACCTTGGGCGTGATGGAAGTGGAAAAGCGCCGTCGTATCGCTCGCGAAACATTGGAAATTTATGCACCCATCGCGGCTCGCTTGGGCATGAATCAACTGCGCCTGGAATTGGAAAATCTGGGTTTCAGCTATTTATACCCATTCCGTTATCGGGTGCTCAGCGAAGCGGTGCGCAAAATGAGCGGCCATCGCAAGGAAGTCATTCAGCAGTTGGAAACGCGCATTCGCAATCGACTGCTGGAGGAAGACATCAAAGCCAAGGTGTTGGGACGCAGCAAACACCCTTGGGGCATTTACCGAAAAATGCGCGATAAGGGAATCGCTTTCAAGGACATCCACGATGTCTACGCGGCCCGCATCATCGTCGATACAGTCGATACGTGTTACCGCGTGTTAGGGGTGATCCACGGTTTGTATAAACCGATCATGGGGCGCTTCAAAGACTACGTCGCGATTCCCAAAGCCAACGGCTACCAATCCTTGCACACCGTATTGTTCGGGCCTAACGGCATCCCCATTGAGGCGCAGATTCGCACCACGGAAATGCATTTGATGGCCGAGGCCGGCATTGCCGCTCACTGGCTTTACAAATCCCCCGGCAGCCAAGGCAACAACGCGCAGAAACGGGCCCGCCAATGGCTGCAAAAACTATTGGATATGCAACGTCGGGCGGGCAACTCAGTGGAATTTCTGGAAAGCGTTAAAATGGATTTGTTTCCCGACGAGGTGTACGTGTTCACCCCCCGTGGCGAGATTATCGAATTGCCGCGTGGCGCAACAGCGGTCGATTTTGCTTATGCCATCCACTCTGATGTCGGCAACACCTGTGTCGGCGCTAAGACTGATCGCCGCCTGATTCCGTTGCGGACACCGCTTATCACCGGGCAGACGGTGGAAATCATCATTACGCCTACAGCCCGCCCCAATCCGGCTTGGCTGAATTTCGTAGTCACCGCCAAGGCTCGCGCCAGCATCCGCCATTACCTTAAACACCTGCAACGGGAAGAAGCGGTGATTCTCGGTAAGCGTTTGTTGGAAAAAGCGCTGTTGGGCCATTTCGGTGGCCTTAACGAAATCCCCCCGGAGCAGCTTGACGCCTTGTGCCGGGAACTGAATATACCCCATTTCGAGGATATATTG
>JAAUQA010000329.1 GCA_012032855.1 Candidatus Competibacteraceae bacterium | reverse complement strand
ATGGCTCGGGCTCACCACTATTATCATTAGTGTTTCCGTCACCGCCGCCACCGCCGCAGCCGAAACAACGCCAGCAATCCGAACCAGGGGAACGACACGACACCATTTCAGCAACCGCATGTTTACCTCGGTGTGCTCCAGCTTACAAAAATTCGCCGACGTTAGCCGGTCGCCATTGCGCCTGAATCAACTCCCAATCGCCGCCACCGCGATGAATGAAATCCAACACAAAGTGGTATAACTCGCCACGCAGCCAATCGAAGGTGGCTGCATCCTCAACCGGTTGTCCGGTCATCGCGACCACCACTTCGGCTTGAGCGCGATCCGGTCCGTTCATCGCAACGGCTTTAATCCGCGTGAACAAGTGTATGGACTGATTACGCATCAGATAGGCGAGCAGCAAGCGCTTGATAAATGTTTTATCGTGTCCTTGGGCGTCGTCATACTCATCGGCGATTAACGGATGCAGTTCATCGACTGCCTTGCGTTCGGCAGCTTCGGTGGCTTGCTCTATCAATGCGCGGACCTGATCCTCCGGTGAATCCGGCCCGGAACTGCAAGCCGTTAGCGCTGTAAGCAGCAGAAACGCTACCAACACCAACCAGCACCACTTAAGACGCTGATTTACTGAACTAATCATCAATGACATTAATGGCATTCCTCATTTATGGTGGGTAGGGCGCTCCACTGTCCGGCCACGAATAGCTCGTGGGGCTGGAATTTGATTTTATAAGCCATTTTCTGACAATCACGTACCCAATAACCGAGATAAACCCACTCCAAATCCTGCCGCCGGGCTTCATCGATCTGCCAGAGAATCGCGTAAGTGCCGAGACTGCGACCAGTTTCAGCGGGGTCAAAAAAAGTGTAAACAGCGGATAGCCCATCACCCAAGCGGTCAACAACCGCCACCATCAGCAAGCGGCGATCCGAGCGAAATTCATAAAGCCCGGGTGTCGCTCCAGGCCGAGGTGATAAACGCCAAATAATCTTCGTAACTGGTATCGTCCATGCCGCCGCCCGGATGACGGGATTTCAGATAGCGTTCGAACAAGCGGTAATGATCCAAGCGAAAACTGGGTTCCAGGCAGCGGACGGCTAAATCCAGGTTTTTCTTCCAGGTCCGGTTTTGCGAGCGGCTCGGATGAAAACTCATTACCGGAACGTCGCAGTGACATGTACAGGCCGTGCAATTGGTGCAAATGGGGCCGATAAACGCTGATTGCCGCTGCGGCGGAAGCCGAACTTGGACCAATTGCGTGTAGACGCGTGCGTTGACGGCGCGGGGATCGACCACCAAATTGCGCGCCCTATGGCCGGACAGATAATTACACGGGTGCTCAGCGGTAATAAATAGCCGCAACGATTGCAAGCCGTCTTGGCGACAGACATTCATGCTAGGGGGACTCCGGTTCAGGCGCATAAGGCAGCCCGGCATCGAATTGCCAACGCTCAACGGCATTATCGAGAGGACAGTAAAGGCGCAACAATTCCAGGAACATGCTGCGGGAAATGTCTTCCGCCCCCATGCGCAGCAGATGCTCGGTGTGCATTTGGCAGTCGATGAAAGCAAAGCGCCAGCGCTGCAATTGGGTGCAAAGCGCTACCAGAGCAATTTTGGAGGCATCGTTCATCAAACTGAACATGGACTCGCCATAAAACACCCGCCCGATGGCTACCCCGTACAGGCCGCCCACCAACCTGCGACCATGCCAGGTTTCCACGGAATGTGCATAACCCAAGCGGTGCAAGCGACTATAAGCGGTGCGCATTTCCGGGGTAATCCAGGTGCCCGGTTGACCCTGGCGAGGTTCGCCACAACGTGAAGTCACGATGTCGAATGCGCTGTCCAGAGTGACTGTGAATAGGCCCTTCTTCAGTGTCTTGCGCAGACTGCGAGAAATCTTGATGCGGTGGGGGAACAAAATAGTACGGCGGGTCGGGTGACCACCACAGAATCGGTTGACCGGAAGAATACCAAGGAAAAATCCCGTGGCGATAAGCGCGCAGCAGGCGGCGAGGCGCAAGACTGCCGCCCACGGCCAACAAGCCATCGGGATCGACTAAGGCCCGTTCGGGATTAGGGAAAGGTTGACTGTCATCGTAAGGATCCAGCCAAGGTAGGCCACTCAACAGGTTTGCTCCGATTCGGGATTGATCGTTCAGGTTATCGCGTGTGCTGCACCGAAACGTTGATTACCCTCAATATTATTGTATCCGAACAAACCACAAACTTAATAAGGGTTTCATGGAAGTGCCCTAGAAGCCGTGCTTTCCCAATGAGGTAAGAGCGACGTATAAGCCGCTCCACCAAACCTAAATCCCGCTTACAAACCGATCATTAAATGAAGCGTGGAAGCGTAGGGTACGCACCGCGTACCAGATTACTGGAACCGGTTTCAAACCCGTTTACAAACCGGTCATTAAATGAAGCCTTCTCGTTCATCGCGCTGAATTCCAACAAAAAAAAACACCTGTTTGCGGCCCATCCCTACTTACAGGAGTGCAGCACCCCAAACGATACCCTAATTTTGGTAAAAAACCATTATTTTTCAGCAAGCTGCCCTCCTCTTTCCAGCAACACCTATTTAACCAATTGATTTGGATGGAGAAAGGTGCGGTATTCAACCTAATCCAACCCAATGCCCAATGTTGGGCCGCTAACCCACCAATCACACAACGAAATAATCCCAATCCTGACTCAATTTCCCTGTACCATCAATTAGAACAGCAGCCTGATCCTTTCCGCATAAACGATAAAAACGTAGCTTGTCCACTGTGTCGTCAATTAGCCCCGTCAGTCGCTCATGCAAATCATCAAACTGAGCCTCGTCCAGATGACACTCGAACACACTGTACTGAACGCGCACTCCGAAATTTTCCAATTCATCACTGACTCGCAAGCGGCGTTTATCATCGCTGACGTCATAACAAATCACAATCAACATTACCGCCCACTCATACAATGAAATAAGGCGGATCATCCGTGCCACCGACCGATCCTGCCCACACGACCCGCTTAGTACACCAACTGCACAAGGGATACCAACGCACGGTGTCTTCATGAATGTCGATCAGATCGACCAGCCGAGAACGTAACTCAGCAAGCATGGCTGCATCCAGATAACACTCGAACACACTTTCTTGCACCCGCTCGCCATGATCTTCCAGCGTGTTGGCCACATGCCGTCGGCGACCATCATCAACAATGTCGTAACACACGGCCCACAACCGTCTCATCGCAACACCATCGCCTGATAACGCTCCTGACGACCGCGAATGACGGCAGCCAACAGCTGCACTTGTTGATCAATGCAACGCCGATAATCCAGACGAAGTCCTGTCAATGGATGGGTCACGGTCGCGTTGATCTTGCTCTCGAAAGCATGAATGAAGGTTTTGCGCGCCCCATCGGAAAGCAAACACGGCGACCCCGGCGTCTGCGGCATGACAAAATCAGCCGGTGACAGGCGCTGATTCAGAATTAGCGTCATCACCAACGCATCAACGACCAGAGCACGAAACTCCTCCATCAAATCCGAAATCAGCGCGGGATGTCCCGCTCTAAGCGGATGCAAAAACCCACATGGGCATTCAGACCGCGCGCCCGCGCTAGCGAGTAAATGTTATAGAACAACAGGGTATAACCGTAAGACAGTAGTGAGTTGACCGGGGTCGGTCGGTGGTTGCCGCACCCGCTTCAAAAATTCCCACTCCGGCGGCAACAAAGTGCGTAAACCCTCGAAATACAATCGGCTTACGATGCCTTCATAACCCCGCAATTGGTCCAGTGTATCTGCGTTATCAATCGCGGCGGCGTATCTGCGCAACGCGGCATTAGCCTCGCGCAATGCCGGAGCTTTCGCGTTTACGGGCGTAACGGCGCAAAATCAACCGCATGTTGGCCAGTTTGCCATGCACCATCGCTTTGGCTACCTGCAAACAAAACGCCTCGTCAGCGGCACGTGCAAATTGATCACGATGTAGCAACACGGGGTCAGTATCAAACGAATCCACCACCCCGTAATACCGCCCCTTGCCGGATAGCAATACGATCTGAATTTTTTCCAGCAAGCAAAACTGCATGGCCTGCGTGGTGATCTGGGAATTGCCAAACACCATCACCTGATCAACCTTGAGTGCCGGGATCTCCTGCAAACTGTCCGTCTTTGCGCACAATCAAGCGTTCGCTTTCTTTGCCCAGCACACAGCCGTGCTCGGTCAGATACAAGGTTTGTAGGTGCGGCGCGTTGCCCGCGCTGGGTTCGCGCTCGTCCGTGTTTGCCGGTAGTGCAGGGGTTTCGGGGAGTAATTCTTCGGGTAGCTGATCCTCCAGAGCTTCCCGTAACGCCAACGTCAGAGCACTCGGTGAATTTAAAGTTAGGTCGGTAGTAGGCGCTTCGCGAACATCCACCGATTCAGCCGAGGCAACAGGCAGATTTTTATCAATGTCGGTCGTTTCGGTTTCCGGGTAGCGGCATTGCATGACTAGCGAATTGACAAACCGTACGCCAAGAAAACGGAATCCTCTCTCGAAATCGACGATGCGCGTTTTGGCTTGGTTTAAGGTCAGTTTCAAGACCGCCAATACCTTTGCAGTTTCGTACTTATCGTCAAATTGTCGTGAGTTGAAGCACCTCGCCAAGGGGGGGTTGCAGCGTTGATGGGCAGGTGAAAGAGGCTTTGTGGGGGCGTACCGGCAGACCCTATCGCCAATCAAAATACGGATACTGCGGCGATCTGGCATGACGACCAGTTTACCTCGTC
>JAAUQA010000019.1 GCA_012032855.1 Candidatus Competibacteraceae bacterium | reverse complement strand
TGGTTATATTCAACGATTCCGTTCTTACTCAGTTATTTTTCTGTCTGCTCTTCGTCAAACCTCAGCAATCCCTAGACCTAGCGCGCGGATCCGCTGAATCTCATCGCGCACGTTTGCGGCCTGCTCGAACTCCAGATCACGCGCATGGCGATACATTGCCTGTTCCAGTTGCTTGATTTTCTTAAGGACGGCAGCCGGCGGTAAAACCGCGTACTGGGCTGTTTCTTCGGCCACCTTGGCATACTGCGTGGCCGGCGCAGGCGCGTCGGCATAGACGCCTTCCAAAACGTCGACCACAGCCTTACGGATACTCTGTGGTGTTATACCATGCGCCTCGTTATAAGCATTCTGTTTGATCCGGCGCCGTTCGGTCTCCTCAATCGCCCGCTGCATCGATCCGGTGATTTTATCGGCATACAGCACCGCCTTACCGCGAACGTTGCGAGCCGCCCGCCCCATCGTCTGAATCAGTGAACGATCGGAACGCAAAAAGCCTTCCTTATCGGCATCCAAAATGGCGACCAGTGACACTTCCGGAATATCTAAACCCTCACGCAACAAATTGATCCCGACCAATACATCGAACTCCCCCAGTCGCAAGTCACGGATAATTTCCACCCGCTCTACGGTATCGATATCCGAATGTAAGTAACGTACTTTTACGCCGTGTTCACGCAAGTATTCAGTCAAATCCTCAGACATGCGCTTGGTCAGGGTGGTGACCAATGTCCGCTCATTCACAGCGCGCGGGCGTTAATTTCAGACAACAAATCGTCAACCTGGGTAATCGCCGGACGAATATCGATCTCGGGGTCCATTAAACCGGTGGGACGCACCACTTGATCCGCAATCGCCCCGGCATGTTCCTTTTCATAAGGACCGGGCGTGGCGGAAACGAAAACCGTCTGGCTGATCAACCGCTCGAATTCATCGAACCGCAGCGGCCGGTTGTCCAATGCCGATGGCAAACGGAATCCGTAGCCGACCAGGGTATCCTTGCGGGATCGATCTCCTTTGTACATAGCACCCAACTGCGGCACTGTGACGTGGCTTTCGTCGATGAATAGCAACGCATCGGGCGGTAAGTAATCCAGCAATGTGGGCGGCGGTTCACCGGCCTCGCGTCCCGAAATATGGCGAGAATAATTCTCAATACCACTGCAATACCCCAACTCCATGAGCATCTCCAAATCGAAGCGGGTACGTTGCTCCAGCCGTTGCGCTTCCAGCAGCTTGTTATCATTGTGGAGCTCTGCTAACCGCTCGCTGAGTTCGCTGCGAATCTTCTCTATAGCTACTACCAACTTCTCACGAGGCGTCACGTAATGGGTTTTCGGGTAAATTGTTAACCGTGGGACTTTGCGTAGCGTGTGCCCGGTCAACGGATCGAAAATGCTGAGCACCTCAATTTCATCGTCGAACTGCTCGATACGCACCCGCTTCGTATTCAGATTCAGCCGGATAGATATCCGACCACCTCCCCGCGCACTCGGTAAGTCCCTCTGGCCAATTCAATGTCGTTACGGGTGTACTGCAATTCCGCCAACCGTCGCAACATAGCCCGTTGCTCAATCTTTTCCCCCCGCACCAGATGCAACACCATGCTGAGATAGGACTGCGGATCACCTAAACCGTAAATACAGGACACTGTGGCGACGATGACCGTATCGGGTCGTTCCAAAATGGCTTTGGTTGCCGACAAGCGCATCTGTTCAACGTGCTCGTTGATCGAAGCGTCTTTTTCAATATACGTATCCGAAGACGGCACATAGGCTTCCGGTTGATAATAGTCATAGTAAGAAACGAAATACTCGACGGCATTGTGTGGAAAGAACTGCTTCATTTCGCCGTAAAGCTGCGCCGCCAAGGTCTTGTTGGGTGCAATAATGAGCGCCGGCCGTTGTAACGTCTGGATGACATTCGCAACGGTAAAGGTTTTGCCGCTACCGGTGACCCCTAACAGAATTTGTTTAGACAAGCCATTGTTAAGACCATCAACCAACGTGTTTATAGCGGTAGGCTGATCGCCTGCAGGCTGATAAGCTGTGGTCAATTGAAATTTCTTAGTCATAGTGATTTTATGCGGCCAGACGAATCCATTATCATTCGATGGCAAAGTAATCTCTGACGTTCAACGATTGAGTACCAACAGGAGTCCCAGTGAGCACACAATTATCTGCGCGAGTACAACTGATCAAACCTTCACCTACCCTGGCAGTAACAGCAAAGGCCAACGCGCTCAAAGCGGCAGGCCACAATGTGGTCGGCCTGGGCGCCGGCGAGCCGGATTTCGACACCCCGGATTTCATCAAGGAAGCGGCTATCCAGTCGCTACACGACGGTTTTACCAAGTATACCCCGGTGGGCGGCACCCCCGGTTTAAAAAAGGCGATCATCGCCAAGTTCGAACGCGATAACGGCCTCCAATACGCCCCCGACCAGATTCTGGTTTCCTGCGGTGCCAAACACAGTATTTACAATGTGATGCAGGCCTTACTGAACAAGGATGACGAAGTCATCATACCGGCTCCTTACTGGGTATCCTACCCGGACATGGCGCTGCTGGCCGAAGCCAAGCCGGTTATTGTGACTGCAGGTGTCGAACAACGGTTCAAGATTACCCCAGAGCAATTAGCGGCGGCGATCACCCCGCGCAGCCGCTTGTTCATCATAAACAGCCCCTCCAATCCGACTGGTATCGCCTATACTCGGGCCGAACTAGCGGCGCTGGGCGAGGTGCTGCTCAAGCATCCGCAGATCATGATCGTCACCGATGACATCTACGAGAGCATCCTGTGGACCGACGAACCGTTCAGTAACATCGTCATGGCCTGTCCCGATTTATACGACCGCACATTTGTCATCAACGGCGTTTCCAAAGCTTACGCCATGACCGGTTGGCGCATCGGTTATTGCGGCGGTCCTAAGGATCTGATCAAAGCGATGGACAATATTCAGTCGCAGAGCACGTCCAATCCGACTTCTATTGCGCAAGTCGCTGCTCAGGCCGCATTGGATGGGGATCAAAGCTGCATCACCACCATGCTGAAGGCATTCAAAGAGCGCCACGCTTATGTCTATGAAACGCTGCAAACGCTGGATGGCGTAGAGGTGCTGCCTGCTGACGGGACATTTTACTCGTTCCCCAATTTCAGCCGCTTCATGGCGACGAAATTCAAGAATGACATCGAAATGGCGGAGTATTTTCTGACAGAAGCCGGCGTCGCGATGGTGCCGGGTTCGGCATTCGGTGCCGATGGCTGTATGCGTATTTCATTCGCCACCAGCATGAAAAATCTTGAGGAAGGATTGCAGCGTATCGCTAAAGCGCTGGGATAATTACTGTCAATAAATGGGCTGCGTGACTGCAACCGAGGTGAACTTACAGGTCGCAGTCACGCTTACCGATAATCGTCAATAGTTAGCGATTTAGTTATTCCAACCGACGTCAGTGTTGTGCTGATAGCTTCCCGAGGTATAACTATCTCGTTGCGTGAATCTTTGCGATTGCTCTCCTGCAGTGGTCCGGGGCTTGTCGGTACCCGCAGGAGCGGCATTCACAACATCCTCTCCCCGCTCATTAAAGGGCTCAGCTGTGGCGGCAACCGGTTGCCGAGCTTGGTAAGAACCCGCCGGAGCCTCATAGACATAATGCACACCCCCTTCATTGAAGGGCTCGGCGGTCGCGTTAGAAGCGGCGAATACGGCACCAACAATCAGCAAAACAGTACGGATTTTCATCATTCAATCTCCTCAATCAATAGCAACGTAGTATTCTTCACACTGGATACGTAGCAACACGACTGCGCGGTTGCAGTTCATCGTATGGATTGAAAGAGTAATCCGTTTCGGTTTCTAAGCGATTTCGTTACGACCTTATTTCGGTTTCAATTGTTTCAGCAGCATCAACAAGCGTGAATTATTCTTTGGGCGCCGGAATTTTGAGCGCCAAAAACAGCATCTCATCATCGCGCTGCACCAATAGGGGTAGTGCTTTACTTCTCGGCAGACCCTGAACTATTTCAGCAAACTGAGTCGTACTCATGACCTCTTGCTGATTGACCATTAGCACCACATCGCCGGGGTAGAGACCGGCGTTAGCAGCAGGCCCATCACCGACATTAGTGATCAAAATTCCCTGATTTTCGATACTCAACGCCCGGCGTTGCTCATTGCTGAGTTCAGCCATACTGATATTGAGCTGAGTTTCTTCGCGTTCATCCATTGCCGCTAATTCTTCAACCTCTTCCAGTCGAGCAATGGTTGCTTTAATTTCCAGGGGTTCGCCGTTGCGCAGGATGGACATCGCAATGGTCTTGCCGACCGGGGTAGCGCCGATCATGCGCGGTAATTGAGAGGACTCTTCCACCGGTTCGCCGCCATAACGTAGAATCACGTCGCCCACTTTGAAACCCGCCCGCGCTGCCGGGCTTTCCGGCTGAAGTTGGGCAACCAGCGCACCACGGGCCCTGTCCAAGCCAAAAGCTTCTGCAAGTTCCGCGTTGATGTTTTGTATCATCACCCCCAACCAGCCGCGCGTGACTTCGCCGGTAGCTTTCAGTTGTTCCGCCACTTGCATGGCCAACTTGATGGGGACGGCAAATGACAGGCCCATATAACCGCCGGTACTGCTGTAAATCTGTGAATTGATGCCGATCACTTGACCTTGCACATTGAACAAAGGCCCCCCCGAATTACCGGGATTGATTGCGGCATCGGTCTGGATAAACGGAACATAGGCGTCACTCGGCAGGTTACGCCCCACGGCACTGACAATGCCTTGGGTGGCGGTGCGTTCCAAACCGAACGGGGAGCCGATCGCCAACACCCAATCACCAACTTCCAACGTATCGGAATCACCGATTTTGACGACCGGATACTCCTCACCCTCTATTTTTAACAAAGCCACATCCGTCAACTCATCCACACCGACCAATTTTGCATGTTTTTCACGATGATCGCTGAGCCGCACGACGATTTTGTCGGCGTCCCGAGCCACATGAGCATTGGTCAAGATATAGCCATCCGCAGAGATGAGAAATCCTGACCCCAGAGAATGGGCTTGACGCTCGCGCAACGGTTCCGATCGCTCATCGAAAAAGCGCCGAAAAAAGTCAGACAATGGATTTTCATCTTGAAAGCCGGGCAGATCTGGCGAACGAAGCCCATCTGCGCCCGTACCCTGCGTGGAGCTGACGTTAACCACGCTGGCTTCGCTGTCCTTCACCAATTGGCGAAAATTGGGCAGTTCTTGGGCGACAACCAGCAAGGGTAAGTACAAAGATACTATTCCGTACAATGCGCACAGGGCCAACTTTGTAATACTTTTCATGGTGGTCCTCTTGGAATCCATTAGTTGTGACACAACACTTAGAAAGTCGATCAAGGGTGCGGTTTCATGAATGACACGCCGGCAGCGGTAAAGCCTAACAGAAATAGTGGTCTTACGAGTCCCTGATTCGGATAGCGCACCTTGATCAAGTCACAGCCCTAAACGAGCTAACGGCTCAGATTATATTTCGAAAGTTCACGGTATTTCTCCGGACACGGTAGAATAAGCGGCCAACGCCAGCGCTTGCGCTGATTAAGTGCCGCAACTCCCGCGCCCAGGGGACAGAAATGACGCCTTTACCTAAGAGAGGTATTCTCCGTGCTTGATGCTTATCGCAATCATGTAGCCGAACGCGCTGCCCAAAACGTACCCCCTCTGCCGCTGAATGCTCAGCAAACCGCCGATTTGGTGGAGTTATTAAAAAATCCGCCGACCGACGAGGAGGACACGTTAGTCGAATTACTCACTCACCGAGTACCACCCGGCGTGGATCAAGCCGCTTATGTCAAGGCTGCCTTCTTGTCCGCTGTAGCCAAAGGCGAAGCTCAATCGCCACTGATTGATCGCGCCCACGCCGTCAAACTACTGGGCACCATGTTGGGAGGTTACAATATTCAGTCTCTGATCGATTTGCTGGACGATGCCGAACTGGCCCCCCTGGCGGTAAAAGCACTCTCGCATACCTTGTTGCTGTTCGACGCGTATCACGATGTCATTGAAAAAGCGGAAAAAAATCCATTCGCTAAACAGGTGGTGGACGCTTGGGCGAATGCCGAGTGGTTTACCAGTCGTCCTCAGTTAGCGGAAAAATCACCGTCACCGTGTTCAAGGTACCCGGGGAAACCAACACCGATGATTTATCCCCGGCCAGTGAAGCCTGGAGCCGCCCCGATATTCCCGTGCATGCTCAAGCGATGTTGCAATCCAAGATGCCCGATGCATTGGATACTATCCAGGCGCTGAAGGCCAAGGGCTATCCACTGGCTTACGTCGGCGACGTGGTCGGCACCGGATCGTCACGCAAATCCGCCATCAACTCGGTGCTATGGCATATGGGTCACGATATTCCCTTCGTGCCCAATAAACGCCAGGGCGGTGTTGTGTTGGGTGGTAAGATCGCGCCGATTTTCTTCAATACCGCCGAAGATTCGGGTGCGTTGCCCATTGAATGTGACGTCACCCGGCTCAATAACGGCGATGTGATCCACATATATCCCTTCGATGGCAAAATCACCGACGACGCCGGTGACGTGTTGAGCACGTTTACTCTGAAACCGGTCACCATGCCCGATGAGGTGCGTGCAGGTGGACGGATTCCCCTGATTATCGGTCGGACCTTGACGGATAAAACCCGCACTGCCTTGAAGTTGACCCCGTCCGAACTGTTTCAACGCCCCGTTGCGCCCGCCGACACCGGCAAAGGCTATACGCTGGCTCAGAAAATGGTCGGACAGGCGTGCGGGGTGACCGGTATCCGACCCGGCACCTATTGTGAGCCGCGTATGACCACGGTGGGTTCGCAGGACACCACCGGCCCGATGACCCGCGATGAATTGAAGGAATTGGCCTGCTTAGGCTTTTCCGGCGATCTGGTCATGCAGAGTTTCTGTCATACCGCAGCCTATCCCAAGCCGGTCGATATCGATACCCATCATACTTTGCCGGATTTCATTTCTTCCCGCGCTGGCGTGTCGCTGCGGCCCGGCGACGGCATCATTCATTCCTGGCTGAATCGCATGCTGTTGCCCGACACCGTCGGCACCGGTGGCGATTCCCATACCCGTTTCCCCATGGCATCGATCGTTCCCGGCCGGTTCCGGTCTGGTCGCCTTCGCCGCCGCGCTGGGGGTAATGCCGTTGGATATGCCGGAATCGGTGCTGGTGCGTTTTAAAGGTGAGCTTCAGCCCGGCATTACTCTGCGGGACTTGGTCAATGCGATTCCCTATGCGGCGATCCAAAACGGTTCGCTGACTGTTGCTAAAGAAGGCAAGAAAAATGTCTTTTCCGGACGAATCCTGGAAATCGAGGGACTGCCCGACCTGAAAGTGGAACAAGCGTTCGAGTTGTCCGATGCCTCTGCCGAACGTTCTGCGGCCGCGTGCACGGTGCGTCTGAACAAGGAACCGATCATCGAATACTTGAAATCGAATATCACCCTGCTGAAATGGATGATCGCCAACGGCTACCAAGATGTGCGTACTATAGAACGGCGTATCAGAGGCATGGAACAGTGGTTGAGAAATCCTCAATTGCTGGAACCGGACGCGGATGCCGAATACGCCGAGATCATTGAAATCGATTTGAACACGATCAAAGAGCCGTTGCTGGCCTGCCCCAATGATCCTGACGATGTCCGCACGCTGTCGGCGGTGGCGGGTGACACGATTGACGAAGTGTTTATCGGCTCTTGCATGACCAACATCGGCCATTATCGAGCTGCAGGTAAGGTATTGGACGGCGTTCACGATATTCCCACCCGGCTGTGGATTGCGCCGCCCACCAAGATGGATGCGCATCAACTGACGGAAGAGGGCTATTACAGCATCTTCGGCAAGGCAGGGGCGCGCACGGAAATGCCGGGCTGTTCGCTGTGCATGGGTAATCAGGCGCGGGTGCGGGATGAAGCGACGGTGGTTTCCACCTCAACCCGCAATTTCCCTAATCGGTTGGGTAAGGGTGCCAATGTGTATCTGAGTTCCGCTGAACTAGCATCGGTGTGTGCGATACTGGGACGGATTCCCACCTTTGCCGAGTACATGCAGCACATGGGTAATATCGACGCACTGGCGGCGGATATTTATCGCTATCTGAATTTTGATCAGATTGAAGAGTATCAGTCAGTGGCGGAGAAAGTGACGTTAGGTACTGCGGCTTAATTGCGGGTTTTTTGGAGTGGGTCGGTCCTTTGGGGCCGACCTGGCAACCATGATTTCCGCTGAAACCAGCCCAACATACATGTCTGGCCCGAACTACAAATGGGGTTGCTTAGCCTGTGATGCTGCGAATGAGGCTCATACTGAAATCTGTACGTCCTGCGGTCTTCCAATAAATGTAAACTCTATAGTGATTAACGGATGGCGAGCCTCGTTGAGCAAAAGGGCAGAAAAACCGACTCTAAATGTATGGGCTTTTGCGTTTTGGGATTCTGGAGCCTACTGGGAGGAATTGACCGCTCCATGCCCGCGCTGCCGACTACACATGTATGTCTACGATGCAAACTGCCCACATTGCAATTATGATCTAACGACACCAGAACGCCACACATTGTTACAATACAATTTACGCCAGAAAAAGGAGGGGATCAGAATGGGCCTCATTGTCTGGCCCCTTTTGCTGGTTGTAATAACGGTATTGTTCTATGCAACAAACACTTTTGACCAACCCAGAATAGCTAGCACCTGTTTTACTCAATACTCCTGCCTTCCTACTGCCCTGACCTGCTCTGCTTCGCGCAACCGCTGCGCCAATTCAGGATAACATTCCGCCAAGGCCAAAACTTCTTTACGAGTTAAACGCAATACGGTTGTCGCCCGTAATGCAGTGACATCAGCAGTCCGTAAATGATTGCCAAGCAATGCCGTTTCACCTACAAACTCCCCCGCCCTGAGTTCGGCCAAGTGCCGCGTTTCACCTGTCGATAAACGCTGAGTAACGGAAATGCAGCCGTGAATGACGATATAAAGCGCATCGCCGCGGCCGTCCTGGCTGATAATGGTGTCGCCAGCGAGAAAATTCACCGCCGTTGCTTGCCGGGCAATCTCCTCCAGCGCTTCGTCGGGTAACCCCGAAAATAAGGGCACCATACCAACCCAATCCCGGTAATGCAGATCGACCAAGGGCATGGATAACGGCGGGATAGCCTGTAAAGCTTCATGAATGCGTTGCTCTAACTCGGTATACGCCTTGGCGCCGAGACTGCTTTGCCGATACTCCTCGTCAATGGCGCGCACAGCGGCAATGAGCGCCGCTTGCGAGGCTAAACGCACCTCGAAACGGCGACTGAACTCGGGGAAATCGCGTTGAATATCCATGATGTCTGCCCGAAGTCTTTGCAAGCGCTGGCGGTAAAGGTGTTCGAGCGTATTACGCGAATCGGATTCCTGATGTTTGCGGATCGCTTGTAAAGCGGCCTCAATCATCAAATACGGGCGGTGTTTTTGGTCAAAAATTGCGATAACCGCCAATTTTGGTATCGAGACAGTAGCCCGACCGCCCAATCCTGCTCCCACAGCCGTTGCAGGACTGCGGTTTCCAAACGCCGCCAGCGACTTGGTGGTAATGCAGGTTTGATCAGCAAGTGATCAGGGGCGACAGCGATTTGTTCTCGCTCCCGTTGTAACTCACTCTGCAGGTCCAGAAAGGTCGTTTGTCTAACCGTACCGACCTGATACAAACCGTCCAACGCCTGCACTTCGGCCCGCAACGCTTCCAGCCGTTGCTGACGTAGCGCCTGATCGGTTATTCCAGTGTCCGATAGTCCGCCGACAACAACGCTTTGAGGCGATCACGGATTTTGTGATGGGCCGCCCGTGACAGCAAACCCGCATTACGCAATCGGCCTAGCGTGTGTTGCAGTTGGTGCTGCGCCACTGCGACGCCTTGATTCAGTTCAACTTGTTCATCCGCATTCAGCCGATTGATCCCTAGTTTTTGCAACAACGGGCGAATGGTGGGTGCGTTGATCAACAACGTAAACAGCACCACCCCAACCGTCAAATCCAGCAATAACTGGCGTTCCGGTAGATCGGGCGGAATGGACAACGCCATAGCGATCGCCAACCCACCCTTTAATCCACCCCACCATAGAATATGCTGTTCACCTAAGGTCACGCGCGGGAGGCCGAACAACCGGGTTGCTCCAGGCACCAGCGTATAGACCGTGCTGGCTCGCGCGACCAGAACCAGCCCGACCGCCAGCAGCACGATATCCAGCCGACTCGCCAAGCTGGTCAGATTGACGGACAGTCCCACCAATAAAAACAACAGGGTATTGCCTACCAGTGCGAGGAATTCCCAAACTTCCCGCAACGCATCACCGATTCGATCCGGCAAGCGTGGCAGACCGAAAGCGCTGAGCACCAACGCGCTGGCGACAGTGGCCATCACGCCGGATACGTGGAACAGATGCTCGGCTGCGATAAAGGCGACATAGGCCATGATGACTGACAGCAGAATGACCAATCCGGCATTGAGTTCGAATTTAGACATCAAGCCGCTGACGGTCCAACCCAACACAATGCCGACAACCAGTCCGCCACCGAATACCTGGATGAATTGAAAGACAGCGGTACCCGCGTTCCAATCTGCGGCGCCATGCACAACCACCCCCAACAGTAGGGTGAATAGCACGATGGCCGTGGCGTCGTTGAGTAACGACTCACCCTCCACCAGTACCGTAAGCCGTTGCGGTGTGCCCAGTTCTTTGAAGAGGGCGATGACCGCCACTGGATCGGTTGCAGAAATCAATGCGCCAAAAACCAAGGCCACGCCAAGACTCAACGACAAACCCCACCAAAGACCCACGCCGATGATTAGGGTGGAAAGCAATAAAGCGGGTATGGCCAAAATGAGTATCGGAGCCAGATCTTTGAACAATTGCCTGGCGTTGAGATTACAGCTGGACTCGAAAATCAAGGTAGGGAGAAAAATGAACAGCACCAATTCGGGCGTCAGGCGAAAGTGCAGCAAGGGGGTTAGCAGCGGCCAATAATCGGCCAGGGGTTCCAACCCCAATCCGATCAGGACCAATAGCACGGAGTACGGAATCGGCAAATTCCGGCACAGCACGGCTGCCCCCACGCCAACAGCGAGCAGTGCCATCAAAATGAGAACGCTATCCACCAAAGGCATTTATTTTGCCCTCCTTTAGGCCGATTGGCGAATAGAAGGTCTGAATAGCCTTACTTACGCACACCCTCGCTGGGGCGTAAGCGATGCGCTGTTTTGTCCAACACGCCATTGACGAAACGGTGGCCTTGTTCAGCCCCGAATTTTTTTGCAATCTCCACCGCCTCGTTGATCACCACCCGAAAAGGAATATCAGGCCGATAGGTCAACTCGTAAACGGCGACGCGCAAAATTGCCCGTTCCACCGGATCGACTTGTTCGAGCGGCCGATCGAGGAAAGGGCTCAAACTGGCATCAAGCGTGGTTAAAGCGTGCGGTATTTGACACAACAGTTCATGGAAATAATCCACATCGACCTTGCTCATGTCCTGATCATCCAGGAACTGATCATAAATGGTCGCTGCATCCTGTCCGGTCATCTGCCACTGATACAGTGCTTGCATGGCCGAGCGCCTCGCCCAACTGCGTCCGCGGGTAAACGCTCGTTTTGCTGCCGTTTGCATAGCCATCATCGGTCATACTTCCAGACGACGCAGCAAACTGACCATTTCCAAGGCCGATAATGCGGCTTCGACACCCTTGTTACCGGCTTTGGTGCCGGCGCGTTCCACCGCCTGTTCAATCGTATCCACGGTCAATACGCCGAAACCCACCGGAATATCGTGTTCCATCGCCACCATGGCTAAGCCTTTGGTGCATTCTCCGGCCACATACTCGAAATGCGGGGTAGAACCGCGAATGACCGCACCTAGCGCCACAATGGCATCGTAACGTTCGCTGGCGGCTAATCGTTGTACCGCTAACGGCATTTCGAAAGCACCTGGTACTTTGATCAAATCAATCGCGGATTCGTCTATACCGTGGCGACGCAATGCGTCTACCGCTCCGGCAACCAGACTGTCCACGATAAAACTGTTGAAACGCGAGGCGACGATAGCAAAACGGGCGCCTGCGGCGACGAAATCACCCTCAATCATTGTCATGTGAGCCATAAACTAAAATTCCACTGCTGAAAAGAAAACCGACAGGATCGGCCTAAGAGACGTATTCCACTACTTCAAGATCGAAACCGGACAAGGCTGAAATGCGTTTCGGAGCGCTTAATACCCGCATCCGACGAACGCCTAGATCCAACAAAATTTGTGCGCCTAAGCCGTAAGTGCGTAATTCAGTGGCGCTGTCTGACGTGGCGCGGGTTTGGGGTTCTAAGCCGCCAAACTGATACAAACGCAAATGCTTTAACAAAGTAGTCGAGTCTTCTTGGCGACCGAGCACGACGACGACCCCGTCTTCTTCAGCGACTCTGCGCAATGCATCCCGTAACGGCCAGCCGAACTCCGCTAACTGCAGGCCCAACAGATCACCCAACACATTTTGTACATGGACTCGCACTAGCACCGGTTTAACGGGATCGACCACACCTTTGATGAGCGCGAAATGCAATTGCTTGCTAATCCGATCCTGGTAGGCAACCACGCGGAAACGACCAAATTCGGTCGGTAGTTCGCATTCGGCGGCACGTTCTACCGTTGGTTCGTTTTGCATCCGATATTTGATCAAATCCGCAATCGTGCCGATCTTCAAGCCGTGTTGTGCGGCGAATTCCTCCAAATCCGGGCGCCGGGCCATGGAGCCGTCTTCCTTGAGAATTTCCACAATGACTGCGGCGGGTTCCGAACCGGCCAGGCGGGTTAAATCGCAGCCCGCTTCAGTATGCCCGGCGCGGGTCAGCACGCCGCCCGGCTGGGCCATTAACGGAAAAATATGGCCCGGCTGCACCAAGTGCTCGGGTCGGGCATTGGGTGCCACCGCCGTGCGTATGGTATGGGCTCGGTCGTAAGCGGAGATACCGGTCGTTACGCCTTCTGCCGCTTCGATGGACACTGTAAAATTAGTGGAATGCGCAGCCCCATTATCGCTGACCATCAACGGCAGACTCAGCTGTTTACAGCGCTCTGCCGTTAAGGTTAAACAAATCAAGCCCCGTCCGTAGCGGGCCATGAAATTGATGTCTTCAGGGCGCACCAAAGAAGCGGCCATCAGCAGGTCGCCTTCGTTCTCGCGATCTTCATCATCCATGATGATGACCATACTGCCTTGGCGCAGATCGTCCAGTATTTCTTCAATTGTATTCAACGACATAAGTGTGTTCGCCGCCGCGTCACAGAAAACCCCGTTCCCGCAGCAACTGCTCGGACAACCGGCCGTTTGACTGGGCAGCTCGCTCGCCCAACAGCAGGCGTTCCAAATAGCGGGCGATCAGATCGACTTCCAAGTTGACTCGACGACCCACCCGATAATCGGCGAGGGTTGTTTCTTGCAAGGTATGCGGAACAATGTTGAGCGTAAACAACGCGCCATCCACTTGATTCACCGTGAGACTGACGCCATCCACGCAGATCGAACCCTTCTCGGCGATATAACGGGCCAGTGAATCGGGTGCTTGAATCTGCAATCGCCAAGACCGCCCATCCTGATGATACGCGGTGACACTGCCGATACCATCGACATGACCGCTGACCAAATGGCCGCCGAGTCGGGTGCTTAACGTCAACGCTCGTTCCAGGTTCACCGTTGTACCGGGTGTTGCGCCACCCAACACCGTCCGCTCCAGCGTTTCGACCGACACATCAGCCCAAAACCCGCTATCGGTCAGCGTGGTGGCGGTCAGACAAACGCCGCTGACGGCGATGCTATCACCCAGATTGGCTTCGCTTAGGTCGAGTTTGCCGATACCGATATGCAAACGCATATCGACTCCGCGCGGTTCTTTCGCGATCACATGGCCGACCGCTTCGATAATACCCGTAAACATGATGTGAGGTTGCTCGTTTCAAAAAATCGCTGTTTGGTGATCTATTCAGCCGTTCCATCGGTCAGTTCAGGAGACTGAGCACGCCTTTTTACGGGGTAGGCGTTAATCCGCCAATCCCGACCGACTGCCCGGATGTCGGTGATGTCCAGCGCAATGCGCTCACTCATGCGGGTCAACTCCGGCAAATACAGCAGCCCGCGGCGCTATCGCCCAGCAAGCAGGGCGCCAGATAAATAATCAACTCATCCAGCAAATCCGCCCGCAATAGTGCGCCGGCGAGTTTAGCGCCGCACTCCAAATGCACTTCGTTGATTTCCCGTCGGGCCAATTCGGCTAGCACTGCGGGTAACGGCAACCCGTCGTCATGACGGGGCAACACCTGAATGTCGGCTCCTACTTCCCGCAACGGGTCATGATAACGAGCTTCCGTTACGCCGGTAAAAATCAACACACGTCCCGCCACGGTCAAGGTACGCGCCGTCGGTAAGGTTTTCAGCTCGGGATCAAGAATAACGCGTAACGGTTGGCGGTCCACGTCTTCCGGTAAACGGACGTTTAGACTCGGATCATCGGCTAATACCGTGGCTACTCCGGTCATTATGGCCGAACTGCGAGCCCTCAACCGGTGCACGTCTAATCGTGCCGCTGCTCCGGTAATCCATTGGCTTTCTCCAGAAGCCATTGCCGTGCGTCCATCCAGGCTCATAGCCAATTTACAGCGCACCCAGGGCCTTAAACGCTGCATCCGTTGGATAAACCCCGGATTCAGATCAGCCGCTTCTGCAGCCAGTAATCCACATTCGACAATCACCCCGGCGGCTTGCAATTGCGCCAACCCCCGCCCGGTGACTTGGGGGTTGGGGTCTTCCATCGCCGCGACCACCCGCGTGACCCCCGCATCCAGCAAGGCATCGGTACAAGGCGACGTGCGGCCATGATGACAGCACGGCTCTAAGGTGACGTATACGGTTGCTCCACGGGCGTGTGGACCGGCCATCTCCAAGGCATTAATCTCGGCATGCGCTTCCCCGGCGCGGACATGCCAGCCCTCGCCGACGATCCGGTCTTCTTTAACCAGCACGCAACCGACTCGCGGATTGGGATCGGTACTGTACAGCCCGTGGCGGGCCAGCACCAATGCACGGTTCATGTAGTAGTGATCGCGGGCGTCAGCCATGAAATTAAACAAGACTATCGGGCAAACGCCGATCAATCCGAAGAGGCGGCAGACCCGCCCGGAGCTGTATTCTGCAACCGCTCAATTTCTTCGCGGA